>PWGF01000402.1 GCA_003554375.1 Spirochaetaceae bacterium | reverse complement strand
CGAGAGCCGCCGAGCCTGTGTAAGGCTCAGCGGTCCGGTCGCCCGTCCGCCCTCATCTCGGCTACTCTTCTTTTTAATCCTCCGGCCAGTCCGCATCGATAGCGGGCAGAACCTGGTCCAGACTGGCTCCGGCGGTCCAATCCACCATGCCGGTCCAGAAGCTTCCGGTGCCGACGGCGCCGGGCATATCGTCCGAGGCGTCGAAGCGGACGGTGTCGGCTTCAGCTACGAGCTCGGCAAAGCGGCGGTCGACTTCGGTCGGATACCAGTCGAAATCGATGTCGTCGTGCGGACCTACGAAGCCACCTTGTTCCAGCCAGCCGCGCGTGGACTCACCCTGGGTGAGGTAACGCATCACCGCGCGTACCTCCGGGCGATCGACCATCATGCTCATGATGTCGCCGGCAACCAGCGCCGGGTCCCCGTGCTCCGGATCGATGGAGGGAAGGAAGAAGAAATCGATGTCGTCTCCGATCTCAGGATCCATGCCTTCAGGGAAGAACGCGGTGATGAAGCTTGCCTGACGGTGGAGCCACGCGGTCGGCGGATCGTCCAGAAGCGGGTGGATCCCGTCACCAAACGGCACGGTGAGGATGCTATCGGTTCCACCGAGCACGTAGTCGTCATTGAACCAGATCTCCCCGAGGATCTCGAAGGCTTCACGGACTTCCGGGCTGTCAAAGGGAAGATCCCCGTCAACCCAAGCGTCGTATACCTCGGGAGGATGAATCCGAAGCATGATATCCTCGATCCAGTCGGTTCCGACCCAGCCGGTGGCTCCGCCGCTCTCCATCGCGATCGACCACGGCGTGTTGCCGTCCGCGACCATCTGGTCCGAGAGAGCGAGCATCTCATCCCAGGTCTCCGGGATCTCGTAGCCGGCTTCCTCGAAGTGAGCCCTCGGATACCAGACGAGGCTCTTCAGGCTGGTCCGGTACCAGACGCCCAGCACGGAGTCATCCACCATGCTCATCTCGATCCAGCTGTCGTCATACTGCTGCTCCAGATAGGAGCGGTCCATGATGTCGAGCACGTCGAGGATATACCCCCGCTCGTACAGATCGACCATCAGTCCGGGCTGGGGAAATGCCGCGATGTCAGGGGGATCACCGCCCTCGGCACGAACCGAAATCAGGGCCTCGAAGTCGCCCGATCCTTCGTACTCGACCTGGATGCCCGTTTGCTCGACGAACGGTTGGAGGGCTGCTTGGAACCGCTCCGCGTCCGTGTCGACGAACGCGCCAAAAATCGAAACCTCGGTGCCGGAGAGGTCCTCTCCGTCGGTCCACGGGTTTCCTGTGGGGTCAGTGGCCTCAACGGCCTCCTCCGGTGCGCCTGCGGCGAACAGAGCAGGAGTGGCCAGAACTACAATGGTAACGAGGATCGTAATGATCCTTAGTGCCTTCCTCATGCAAAACCTCCTTCACTATGGGTGGCTTTCTTACAGAGTATCGTGGGCCGAGAACCTTCCGTTAGGAATAGAGCTTTGTCACAAGTTCCGGGAATTCGGCATGACAATTGTCATGTATGGATAACGGAATGTCGCTTGGCTCGCCAAATGACCCGAGGGGGGATGCCGGCGGAAGTAGAATGCGGTGTTAACGTGAACCGAAAAGAGGCTTCCGTGCCGGTGTCATTTGCCGGCATCGAACTCTTCACACCGCAGGAAGGAGCGGGCGGACTCGGCAAGGCGCATTGCATGGAAGCGGTTCTCCGCTCCAAGCTTCTCATAAACGGCGCTTATGTAGTTTCGAACCGTACCCTCCGAGATGCACAGTCGATCCGCAATGTCCCGGTTGCTGAGGTGCTCGAGGAGCAAGCAGAGCAGGCTGCGGTCCCGCCGGGTGAGAGAGCTCAGCCACTCCGGCGCGGCATGAGTGCCTGTGGCGACTTGGTGCGAATTCCGTACCAGGTTGGTTGCAACCGAGGGTGAGATCAGTACGGCGCCGTTTGCCACAGCATGGATGGAGGATACGAGTGTTTCGGGCAGCATGCTCTTCAGAAGGTACCCCGACGCCCCGTTATTCAACGCTTGATACACATACTCATCGTCGTCGAACGTTGTGAGCATGATAATCCGGCTCGTCGGTAGTTGCTTACGGATTTGCTCCGTTGCACCGACGCCGTCGAGTTTGGGCATCCGAACATCCATAAGCACCACGTCAGGCCGGAGCTCACGAGCTTTCTTCACAGCTTCAGCACCGTCGTAAGCGATCCCGGCGACTCGCAACGAAGCGTCGGTTGCCTCGATTACCACCTTGAGGTTCTGTACGAATAGGATCTGGTCGTCTACAAGCAAGAGCTGTATCGGCATGGTGTGCTACCTCGACTAGGTACTCCAGGGCTCGAGCACTTCCTGCTCGGCGGAGGTCTCCGCCTGCTCGGTCGCCTTTTGCCTGGGCACCGGGATGTGTACCATCAGTTTGAAACCATTGGGTAGATTGTCGTAGGCGACGTTCCCTCCCACCTGAGAAAGCCGTTCCCGCATCCCGAGAAAACCGATTCCTTCCTTGATCTCCGTCGCCCCGATGCCGTCATCTTGCACCGTAACGATTACCTCACCCCCGGTTTCAATCAGACGGATGTCGACGTGCTGCGCTTTTCCGTGTCGAAATGCATTGGCCAGAGCCTCCTGGACCAGGCGGTAAAGGGTCGCATCGATCACAGCACCATAAGTTTTCCGCACGTTTACGATGTTCACTGAGACTTCGACTCCGGTAGCCTCGTGGAAGGAGTCGGCGATGCGAAGCACATTCTTGAGGCCGTACGCCTCTGCGTGCTCCAGGTGGCGCAGCGCGTGCAGTGCTCGGCGGATCTCGGCGTGGCCTGTTCCGGCTTGAGTTCTCGCTTGCCTGATCAACGAACGCGCCCGCTCTGTGTCTTCATCCACGAAGCTTCCGGCTGCGTCAAGGAGTACCGTCAGGTTGGTTATCATGTAACCGATGGAGTCATGGATGTCGCGGGTAATGCGCTCGCGTTCCTCGTTTCTGGAGCGTTCAGTCACGTCCTTGGCATATTGCTGGAATCCGACGTTGGCTCGGGTGAGGTTTTGGATGGCCAACTCGAGGCGAGACGAACGAGCCTGTTCCTGTATCCGTTGTTGTTCGCGCTTGTGGGCCATGGTCCCAAGCGTGACGAGGGCGATGGGAAAAACGAGAACGGATCCTCGTTGCGCAAGAGGAGAAACGGTCGACCCGGCTTGAAGACCGACCGGTTCCTCGTGGCGGGCCGGGATCGAAAGAATCAACCAGAGAGCCAGAAAGAGAGCGCCCTGAATTGCCGCCCGTCGAGCGTTTCCCCGGCTCACCAGCACGGCACTTATTGCGCTCAGCATTGTGGCCGCCGCCAGATTCATTCCGGGGAACGACGACCGCGGGAATACCGATCCCAGAAGCAGCAGAACAAGTGCCGCATGTACAGGGAACTTGGAGCGTGTAACGAGCGAGATCATGAGTAAGACGACTGCCGGAACCGTAAGAACGACGATGTCCGTCGCGAACCGCTCCGGCACCTCTTCCAGAGCCAACGCATAGAAGCGGATCAGCAGCATGCCGACAACGGCGAGTCCGGTTCCCAGCAAGCGCATCCATACCGGCTCATCCGAGGCGGGGAGGTGGAAGCGCGAAAGGCGTGTGCGGAGACTACTCCATCGGGGACACTGCGTCGATGACATCCAGATCAAACCTAGCTCCGTGAATGAGAGTTGTCAACTCCGCGAGACCGCACACGGTAGAGAAACGATTTGCGGGAAGTGGGCGCTCCGGGGCGTGACACCGGTTACACCCGGTCGAACTGAGAAGCTCGTCTCAGGGGGGCCCCGCCCGTGCCGGTCATGCCGCCCGTGCCCCTGTGCCACCGGCCCCACGCTGAGTCGGCCGTGCCGGCGGGCAGGGCTGCCCCGGCTACAACCTCCTAACCCGAATGCGGACTTTTTCACGGAAAACAGTTGGAGCACGAAACAACATAACCTGTACACCTTCACTGTAGCATTTGAAAGAACAAGATTCGAGGTTACTATTGTCAAGATTGGGTAATCCGTAGTATCATGCAGACATAGACCACCGGGGCGTGTGACGGGCCGGCGGAGGGTCTGACGGAGGCTTTTTGGGCCGCCGGGAGTCGTAGTTAGAGGAGAGATCCTGGTATGCGTGACGCAGTAATGAGACGTGCCCGTGAGATACAAATCGTGTATCAGGAGTACGGGCTGGACAAAGCAAACGACTGGATTGCATGTGTGGAACGTGCCCGCAAGCAGCTCAACGGGGCCGAACGGAGGATCAGTTCCGCGGAACTCCAGCGCATGCATCTGGACCGGCTCGCGCCGGAAGAGAGAGCAGAGGTCGCTGTCAATCAACTCATGAGTGAGAGCCGCTCGGCACAGATGGAGCGGTCCGGCGGCCGCCCGAAGGAAGGTCTGTACTATACGGAGCGGCCATACCTGGTCGGCAAGTAAGCGCATGTATAGGGCGGCGAAGGCACGGTAAGGGTTCATTCGTACACCACCGGTATCGTTGCCTCGGCGCCCTGCGGCTGTAACACCGGCTACCCCGCACATGATACCGATCTCGACTCGGTCACTGTCCTTTGGCGAGTGCTTAGTAGGGGAATGCTCGCACTGACGCCGTTCCGCACCTTTGCGCGGTAGCGTGATTGGATTAGACTAATCGCAGGCAGCAACAAGCGAGGAGCCACGTGTCTGAGCCGGCGAACGAGTTCCATGCCGCCCTGGAAGCAATAGACGACGGAGTCCTGGTGGTTGGCCGCGATGGGGCCGTCCTCTTCAGTAACCGCGTGTGGCGGAAAATGTGGGGAGTCTCTCCCGATTGGAAGCCGGGGGATTTCGTGACCGAGATGTCCCGGCTTGCGGATCGACTGCGGAATCCCGAGGAGTTTCGGCGTCGCCTGGCGGAGGTACATAACAACCCGGAAGAGACATCGTACGATCTACTCGAGTTCACTGACGGCCGATTGGTGGAACGGCGATCGGCGCCGCATATACAGAAAGGGCGCCACACCGCTACGATCTGGGTGTTTCGGGATCTGACCGAGCGCATGAGTGCGGAGGTGACGCTGCACCGGGCGGAGCACTCCAGGCGGGAGGCGGAGCGCGAGCGGTATCGCTTCTTCAGCGTGATCGAGCCGTACCTCCAGAGGACCACAAACGAGTTCGTAGGGCTGGGGCAGCTTGCTCACCAACTTGCGGCGGGAGAGGGGAATGGTCGTCTGCAGGAGGTTGCCGGCCTCCTTGTCGAGTCGGCGGATGAGAGCGCCGAAACGCTCAACAGGCTTCTCCTGTGGGCTCGGTTGGTGACGGGGGTTCTTGTAGCTGCTCCGGAAGAGGTGGATCCGGTGGCTATCGCGACCGACCGGAGCAAGCCGAACCTCCACGTAGTGCCGGCTGATCGCCAAGAGAGCGCGAAATCGTCCTCAGCGCTTCTTTCGGTTACTCCCTCGCTGTTCGCTGCGGCGTTGGACTCTGTACTGGCGTTCGTTCAGACCGTCTGTTGCGAAAGCAATCCCGCTCGGCTGATCGCCTCAATGGATCCGTTCGTTGACCAGAGCGTGCTCGTCTTGACGATCGCTGACGCACTGTCGACTGCCGAACGTATGCGTATCAGGAGCGTGCTTTCAGAGGAAGAGAACGACCCGGTTCGAAACGGCATCCACGGCCGGGAGCTCTATGACGTGTCGCTGTTGAACGCGGCGTTGGGCAAACGCCTACTCGAGGCGGACGGCCTCACGCTCGAGTGGAATGACGAAGGAGAGGGAAGACGACTCGTCATCTCGCCGAGCGCCTCGCCGTAGGGGAAGAAGCGCAGAGGAGAGCGTGGGGGCAGGCGCAGAGCGCAGAGCGAACGGGCAGGCGCGGAGCGAAGGCGCGGAGCGAAGAGGAAGGCGAAGGGGCGAAGGGGGCCGGATCGGGGAGTATGCGTGTGAGCGAAGGCTTGACCGTCCAGCGGCAAACAGAGCTCATTCGGCGCGTGGCGGGGCGCGCAGGTGG
>PWGF01000535.1 GCA_003554375.1 Spirochaetaceae bacterium | reverse complement strand
CTCTCGTTTTGATCGGGTGCGATTCGTTTGCGATCAGCGACTATTACCAGCGGACGCTCGGCCTGAATCCGGGTATCGAAACGGGCCGCGTCGAACAGGGAGGGAGCGTCCACATCGATCCGCGTGGCGGCACTGCGCCGTATGAGATCGAAGTTCAGGAGCGTTTCTTGGCGTACGAGTGCGAGGAGAGTGGTATTGGCGATTTAGAGGAACGAGACGGCGCCTTTGTCTTTCGCGCCGGCGACTCGATCGGGACGGTCGGTGTCACGTGTACCGACGGTCGCGGCGTTACGGTGGCTCAATCCTTGGATATCGTGCCGGCACGGCCGACCGACTTTTCGGTGGATGCGGAGGAGCCACGCCATCCACAGCGAGTCACGCTCGCCTGGAGGCACGACAAGCCGGGAGCCGAGGGGTTTCGGGTGAGGTATCGCCGGAGCGGTGGGGATTGGGAGCAAAGAGAGTTAGAAGAAAATCCTGATGACGGCCCCGAGTTCGACGCCATCGTGGACGGGCTCTCGCCCGGAGAGGAGTACAAGTTCGAGCTGACGACATACCTCGATGAGTTTGAGTCGCCCCCGGCCCAGGCCACTCAGGAAACCGAGGACCAAAATGACGAGAACGACGACGGCTGAGCGGGGTTACGCAGCGCTCTCGATCCTGTCCGTGCGCGGAGAAGCGGCGCACTATGAGGCCCACGCCGTGGCTCCGCCGGCTACGGCTCCGGGGCGCCGTGCTCGAGCGCATGCTCAACGAGGGCGACCAGACGCTCCACGTACCCCGATGCTGTGTCCCGCTTGTTCTCGGCTTCGAGATCGATATCGAGTTTTCGTGCCGTCTCTTCTACCGCCTCGGAAGCAACGCGGTATGCCTCTGCTCGACCCTGGGTTATCTTCTCGTGCTCGAGGAGCGCGAAGTACGCGTCCATCCGTTCCCGAAGGTCGGGGTATTCGGCTCGAATCTCCGGGGAAGTGACGATTGCCCGCAAGAGGGGACGCGTGCCGAGGACATCAATGTCGTCTGCGTAGTCAGGAGGCGGAGGATCGACGGGTGCGGCGGAAGTGAGGCGGGCGAGTTCGAGCTCCTTGAGGGCAGTCAGGGCTGAGCGCGCGCTTCTCCGCGCGTCGGCGGCCTCTTGACGGAGGGCTTCGATCGGCTCCCTTTGGTCTTCGAGGGCGCGCTGGTACTCGGCTTCCATCCGTTCGAGCCGGTCTTCGAGCAGCTCGATCTCCTCGCGAAGTGTAGCGGCTGCGGCTTCGCGCTCGGTGAGCTGCTCCTCGAGCGCTGAGACCTGCTCCCGGAGACTCTCAGTTACAGCGCGCGATATGGTCGACGAAGGGCGTTCAGACTGAAGAAGACTACGAAGAGTGGGCTCTCGAGGAGACTCCTCTCTTTCCAAGTCCAGCTCGAGCCTCGGGCCGAGCTCGTGCAGGGACTCAGGCTCGACTTCGGCAACCGAGGGGTGATCGGGGTCAGGGTCCGTTTCCACGTCAGGGATGAGCTCCGGTTCCTCGGTTTCGGTTGGCTGCACGGCTTCCGTGGCCGCCTGCAGGCGCCGGGCTATGAGCGCATCCCGTTCTTCCTCGGCGCGGCGCAGTTGAGTCTCGATCTCTTCTCGCTCGTGGGCAGTGGAGTCGTCTTCGGTGAGCTGCAGGTAGCGGAGGCGGAGCTCCGCTATTTCCTGCTCTTTCGCCAATAGCTGCTCTTGGGTCTGTTCGTGAAGCTCACGGAGGAGATGCCACTCGGTAGTCACGAACCGAGCTTCTTCCGCGGCGATGTCACTCGTTTGGTGCTGGAAGTAAGAGAAAGCCCACGCCAGCGCCCCGCCCGCCCCGAGCACCAGGAGGGCGAGTGCTGCAAGAAGTACCGTCACGTCGCTGCGCCGGGATCGGAGATCCGTTGAGCGAGTATTCTTCGCATCGTCCTGCACAACCTACTATCGTATACCGAATAGGGACTGTATGCTACAGTCTACGTGTGAAAATCCGTACCGGATTACGCAGCAAGCTGTATATCATGATCATCCCACACGTTCTGCTCGTGGTGGCGCTGAGCGGCGCTCTGGCGTTTCTTGCTTCGCGCGAGGCGATTACCCGGGTCGCGACGCGGCACCTGGCCTATAAGGCGGAGCAGCTCCGTGATTTCGCTCACAGCGAGTGGGAGGCCATCACGGACCTGGGGCTCGAGGAGGATCCTCGCTTTCGGATTGCGGCCCAGGAATCGCTGCGTTCCTATGCTGCTTCGCTCTTGCGCAGCCCGAGCGAGGCGATCGTCGCTTTTGACACCCGCGGAGACACGGTGATGCGGGTGGGGGGCACCGGCGAGTCGGACGATGAGTTACGTGACGGGAACGCAACCGGCGGCGGGAGCAGCCTCGACCAGCCGCCGGAATCCGGATGGTTTTCCGGGGATCTGTTCGGTCAGTCGCGCGTCGGTGTGGTGTTCGACCTCGAGTCGTTCGAGTGGACCGTGGCCGTGACGGAGCTGCAGGAGGCATTCTTCACCGATGCGGAACGGATCCAGCGTACTCACCTCGGAATCCTGTTGGCGGCGATCGTGTCGGTGACTCTCTTTGTCTGGTTTTACGTTGGGTATCTGATACGTCCGATCGAGAGACTTACGGATACCATTCGGCATATCACCACAACCAACGATCTCTCGCGGCGCGCGACGGTGGAGTTCCGTGACGAAGTGGGTGTTCTGGCTAACGGATTCAATCGGATGATTACGCGGCTTGAGCGGAAACAAGTCCGCCTGCAGGAGGCGATGGAGGCGGAGAAGACGGCGCGGGAGACGGCTATCGAGCGCGAAGAGGAGACGTTGCTGCTTCTCGGCCACGCGGCAGAGTTCCGTGACCGGGAGACGGGAGAGCATCTGAAGCGGATCGGGCTTCTTGCCGAGCTTCTTGCCGAGCTTCTTGGGGTGAGCCGCGAGAAGCAGGAACTGATCCGCCGGAGCTCCCCCCTGCACGACATCGGCAAGATCGGGATTCCGGACAACATTCTGTTGAAACAAGGACCGTTGACCTCGACTGAGCGCGAACAGATGGAGCGGCACACGGTCGTTGGGTACGATCTACTCAAAGACTCGCGAAGTCAGTATCTCATGGAAGGGGCGGAGATCGCGCTGACTCACCACGAGCGCTGGGACGGCACGGGGTATCCTTCCGGACTCAAAGGGACGGATATCCCCGTAAACGGTCGGATTGTGGCGCTCGTTGACGTCTTTGACGCTATGACCTCCGAGCGCCCGTACAAGTGTGCCTCCAGTCCGGAAGAGGCACATGAGGAGATCCTCAAAGGACGCGGAAAGCAGTTTGATCCAAGCTTGGTAGATCTCTTCCACGAACACTATCCGGCGTTTCGGAGGATCGTCGAGCGGTAGCGCGGCGAGGTCTCCCTCCGTAACGGGTGAGGGTGGGCACATGACCCGGTGCGTCGCGTTGCCGGATGCGCTCAAACCGAGATCTCGATTGCGCAGAGGGCTGCGGTGTAGAGGTTACCGACTGTGAGGGCAAGATCTGCCGTCCGGGCCAAGGCGGGCTGGTCGTGTGAAACCCATTCGTGTCGCGGTGTAGCCAAGGACTACCGGGTGTGAGCTTCACTTCACGGAAACCGGGTCGGAGATGACGGACGTCCGGGATTGAGTTCATCGATATCCGGATGACCGCTGCGACTGTCTACCCTTCACTCTGGCCCCGGCTTGCTTGCCTGAGTACGGCGGCACGGTACTCGTGCGGTGACCGGCCCATGCTGCGCCTGAACCAGCGGCAGAAGTGCGCGGCACTGACGAAGCCGTGGTCGAAGCAGATCTCGGTCACGGTCTTGTTGGTCGCGCTCAGATCTCGGATTACGCGCTGGAGAACGCGGCTCTCGAGATACTGCCTTGGCGATTTGCCGAGCTGCTCCTTGAAGAGCCGATCCAGGTGGGTGCGGCTTATGGCATTGTCGCTGGTGAGGCGATGGTACGGTACCGATCCGGTATACTCGATGGTGTCCAGGTATTCAGCGGCTCTCCGAACGCGCGGGTCCAACGCGGCAGGCCCCACGGGATAGTGGCCAAGTTCCACCATTCGCTCGTACCAGGTGGAGAGAAAAGATAAGAGCACGGCGTCGGCCTCCGCGTAGCGCCGGAGAGGAACCGGGCCGTCGCCTTCGAGTCGCATGTCTAGAAGGACGAGGAGCTCGCGCTCGACATCGGCCCATGCGGAGCCGGGTACGGTGAGTGGGGAGTCCAGCCGAAAGATGCTCATACCGCTTGCCCATTCGGCGCGAAAGTGTACGGAGAGCAGGTGAGCCTCGCTCGAAAAGGTCTGGCTATGCTGATACCCGGGGGGAATGAGAACCCATGAGCCCGATTCTACTCGGCTTACTTCACCCGCGGGGCTTTCCAACGAGAGGCTGCCGACACGAAGGAGCCATAGATTGAAGAAGGGGTGCGCGAAATTCCGCCTGCTTCCGCCGATCGGTACCCGGTCGTCGTAGAGCAGGACTACGTCGCGGCGGAGATCTTTCCACTGCGACGCCAAGGGGTGGAGAGGGGAATCCGGTTGAGGTCGAGCAATATCATGGAGAGAACGGTCAATCGAGGCCATGGGTTCTACCCTACCATGACTATAGAGCCAGTTCCCGTTGGGCGTCCACATTGGGTCTGGGTTGTTAATCCGGGTCGAAGGAGGAAAGGAATTATGAGAGTCAGATGGCAGATAGCGACGGTGTTGGTCGTACTCGTCATGTTCGGCGCAGGTATGGCCTGGGCCGCGGGGGCGGGAGAGGAGGAGGCTCCCGCTGTGGAGCCGCCCGAAACGTTGACGGCGGTCGGCCACGGGGTGCACGAGCAGGCGGCCGAAGGGTTGCTCGAGGAGTTCTTCGAGCAGACCGGCATTCAGCGAGTCGAGTGGCAGACCTTTGGTATCGGCGATATTCACAGCACGATCATGCGTCAGGCGGCATTGCCGACTGCCCCGTTTGACGTGGGATACGTGTTTACCAACGAGCTCGATCCACGGCTCCTGTCCCGACTGGAGCCGCTGGACCGATGGCTCGAGGAGAGCCAGATTGACGGGTTCCCGGAGGATTTCTCCGAAGGAATGCTCGATGCGGTCACCCATGAGGGCGAACTCCGAGCCATCCCGATGCGAGGGGTGGTCGATGCGGTGCATCGCAACATGGCCATTTTCGACGAGCGCGATGTGGCGCCTCCTGAGACGATCGAAGAGTTCGTCGACGCGGCGAGAGAGCTCACCTTTACGCGTGACGACGGTTCCCGCGTCTACGGGTACAGCGCTCAGGGCACGCCGGATAATATCGCGGGGCAAGTGATCAACTTCTCGCGCGCTATGTACCCGGATGAGGACGCAGGCGTTATCACGCCTGATTTCCGAGTGGTCATTGACCAAGAGCCCGCCATCGAAGCGATCGAGCTCCTTCGGGATCTCTATCAGGAGGGCGTACTCCATCCGGACATCAGCACCCATACTGTGGATGACGTCACTCGACTGTACGAAAGCGGCAGGCTGGCGATGTGGATGGGGAACATAACCAACTACGAGAACTTCAACGATCCCGAACGGGCGGTAGATGCGGGACAGTCCGAGGTCATGCCGTTGCCCTTCACCGAGGCCTACGGCGGTGACCGGCCCGGCTATGCTACGACGGTGTTCTGGTCTTTTGCGATTCCCGGGAACACGGAGAACACCGAGTACGCCTGGGAGTTCATCCGGCATCTCTCGAGCTATGAATCCCAGCTTCATGCGGGGCTGCACAACGCGAATCAGCCGACGCGTACATCGGTCCTCGAGAGCGAGGAGTACATCGAGTCGGTACCGTACGCCGCGATGGCGGCACAGCTCTCCGAAGCGTCACAGGTCGGG
The DNA here is from genome assembly GCA_003554375.1 of Spirochaetaceae bacterium. GTDB lineage: Bacteria > Spirochaetota > Spirochaetia > DSM-27196 > SKKC01 > PWGF01. Next base: position 157 of record PWGF01000535.1, on the reverse strand, counting down.
TGGCCGGCGTTCGCGGCCCTTCCGGAAGCCCAAGAGATTGCCGGTGAGGAGATCATCCGGGCTATGCACGGGGAGATATCCCCGCGCGAAGCGGCCGAAAACGCAGCCTCAGATCTCAGGGACCTCCTCCGCGAGCAAGATCTTCTCGCTGAGTAGG
>PWGF01000370.1 GCA_003554375.1 Spirochaetaceae bacterium | reverse complement strand
CGCCTCCCGGACCCGTGCCTTTTGCTCCTCGAATGAGCCTTCCCCTCGCTCCTCCGCAGTTTCCCCGATGCACACAAGAACGTCCATTCCCGCTTCAAGGGCCGACGCCGTCTCCTGCTGAATCAGTCTATTCACCGTTTCGAGTGCGCGTTTCCGCTTCCGGTCGTCCTTGTCGATCTCCTGGTCGTACGCCGAGAGAATCCCCAGTTTGTCTTTGCGTTCTTCGGAGTGTCCGACAATGGCCCATTCCGCCCCCAGGTTTTTCGCCGCGGTCGCCGGAAGGTTGCTCGTGAATGCCCCGAAGTTTCCTCCGGGTTGCACGTCATGACGAAAGACGCCTTCGACGCCGATGGAAACCGTGGAGCGCTCGTCTTGCGGGAACCGCTCCAGCTCCTCTCGTGCGGGAAGCACGAGCCCTTCGGGGAGAAGATAGGTAAGCTTCAAGTCCGCGGTTGTGCCCAGACCTTGCTGAACCGTCTCTCGGATCACTGACCTGATCCACTCCTGCGGATCATCGGTAGGGCAGATTCCGCCGTAGCTTCGAGGAACATCGAATCGCTTCAGGTTTACGAAGATGTCGGACATATCGCCTCCTTTTCTCTCATGTGCTTCCCTGCCGGGACATGCGCTTGCCGCACGATAGGACGGCTGCCTCCACCTTTGGAAAGGTAGATTTCGCGGATTACGCCGACCGACCCTTCCGGAGCTTACTTGTGCGTCGCTCCTCCGGTACGTATCGACAGGAACGACGTCAAACTACGTCAGGTGACGATTCCTCGCCAAGACTGACTGTATAGTATCATAACGTGATAGTAAATTGCTCGGACGGTCTCAGTCAATGGTACGCTTGCGAAGGCCCGTACCTATCGAAGGACTGTTCTGCGTGCGCTGAAGCTAAGACTGCCGCCGTGGTTCAAAACGGAACCGGTGAAACCGCCGCCGGGTAGACGCCCAGAAACCCGTACGTCTACTCGAGCACTTCGTACTCGTCCACCTTGAAGTGGGCGGGCTGCGCGCCCTCCGGTTCCCGGATTACTTCTCCGACAACGCGAAGGCGGCGTCCCTGATGCTCTTCGCGGATCTCCTCGGCCACATCCTCGACAAGCCGAACTTGCCGGCCGTCTTCGGTCGTAAGAGCCAAGAAGGTAAACGGCTCATTGCCGACGACGCTTACCCGGCCTTCGAGCTCTCCTTCACATGCCATGATCGTGCCTCCCAGCACGATCAACGCAACCAGCAGGATCAGGAGGGCAGGAGAGGGCCGCCCTCCTGCTCGGGAATCCGTCTCTTGCTGTCCAGGCGATTTCTTCACACTCGTGCGCACGCCCCAACGGCCGCGAGTTCTGTTGTCCTCCATCGTTCCCTCCTTCGGCAAAGCTGATAGGCTCGGCTGCCGTCCGTTCCTGCCCAAGCTGACTCTCCCGGGGCGCGGTCGATGCGCCTCCCGTGCACGTATTCAGGTCGAGGCTCTCGGTGCCTACTCTCAGCTCCACGCCTCACCGTTCCCGGACGATCACCGTGACGCGCGTATCCGAATCGAACGACATCTCGAACTCGGCGACACCGCTGACCGCTTGCGGTCCCTCGTAGTAGACGTTCGAGTAGCCCTGCTGTGAGCCTTCGAATGGATCGTCGACGGTATAGAGCTTTGGAGCCGGCTCGTAGTTGAACAGATCGATCGAGCCCAGCGTCACCGTCCGGCCGCTCCCGTCTACTTCGGTTGTAAAACCTTCCGGATCCGGGTCATTGTCCTCCGCCTTCCGGTAGCGATAACCCGGCTCCTCGACCACGCGGTCACTGAGAAGAACGGCGGCCGACCAACGCTCAAGAAGCTCGCCGAAGGACAAATCCTCTTCGGCCATTTCGGCGACCGCGGCTTCCACCGCCCGATGATCCCCGTAGTCGTTCCCGAGGATTTCCCCCATGAGTGGCGCGCCACCGTAGTTCCGCGCCAGCCATGCGCCGAACGCATACGACGTTCCGTAGTCGGGAAGAACCCCGTCCGGACCACCCCACGTTACCAGATTGCGGGTATTGTAGGCGTTGAACCATGGCAGGCGCCCGATGTCAATTCCCGACTCTCCTGCGCTCAGGTCCTCCGGATTGATCCCGCGAGGCCCAGCGAACGCTGAGTCATCGCCGCCGAACTCCTCCTTGAGCGGGAGGCCTACGATCTCCTCGGCCATCATCGACGTGAGCTCGTCGAGCCACGTGTCGCTCTGTTCGCGGGGCCCGTCCGCTCGAATAACCTTCTGATAGAAGTGAACAAGGTGCTGAAGCTCGTGCGCCGCCGTGAGCGCAACTTCGCTCGGCCAGAAGTCGGTCAAGTCCCAGTCGTCATGTTCGTTGTCGTCCGCATCGAAGGCCGGCGCATGGAGATAGAGCATCAGCTTCTCGTTGGAGTTCTCGTTGGAGTCGTCGTCGTGAATGAACACATCGTTCCCAAAGAAGTACCCGATGACGAACTGTTCGCTCTCACTGGGGTCTCCGGCTCGCGCGATATCGCCGAGGAAGATATGCAGGTAATCCTCCTCCGCATCGAGAAGTGAGCCTTCCAGGTCTTCGCGCACCTGGCCCCATGGCTTGCCGAAAACGTCGGATACAACATCCACGATCGGATCCTCCATGTCATCACCGCCGTCGGGACCATCCGTTCCGATGAAAGCACGGGCAAGCGCCGCCACCTGGTCCTCGTCGATATCGTTGCCGGTTTCAGCGAACCAGCTGTCCGGATCGTCTTCGTCTTCCACCCATATCACGAGCCCGTGCGTACCCGGAGTCTCGCCCGGCTCAATCTGCAGTGCATTCCGTGCGCCGGCTTTGGTGAAACTCTGGGGTGAAAGGCTTTCCAGCAGAAAGAGCTCTCGGTCGGGGAAGTCGCCGTTGTCCTCGCTGCTGCGAAGCGCATCGTCGGTCAAACTGGCTTGGAGATCGCCGCCGTTCGACCCCGAGCCGACAGGATCGAACTCTTCTCTGAGTAACGGCGTTGCCGAATACCCGCCACCGCCGGCCGAAGCAGCGTCTACCTCGGTACTGCGCGTTGACTGCTGCGAGAGAAAGCTTGTTGAGGTGCTTCCGGCCACTGTTGCGGTCTCCAAAACCGGAGCGAGTGCCGTCCCGGGGTTGGGATTGGTGAACGTGACGAATACGTCGGCGTCGTCCAAGTCCTCAAGCGTCAACTCTGCCGCGGCCCGCTCCGAAGACCCAAAGTGGAAAACCTCATAGTCCTCCCCTTCGGTTTTGTCTATGTCATCGTCGGCACTCCACGACTCCGGTTCCACGCCGGCCACGACGTATTCACGGGTAGAGCCGTCCTCGGCGATTACCGTGTACGTGATCTCTTCTGTGAAGTCGTTTTCCGTTTCTCCACTCACTTGCTCGACGCCGTCGACCACGACCGATGCGCCGGTCGTCTCGAACTCTGCGACGAGTCCGGTCCGGTCGGGGGCGCCATCAAACGCCGTAGAAAACGCGGGCGCCAGAATCATGTTCCGGTACTGGTCGATTCGCCCCTCGATATCTTCCGAAAGCGCGTCGTTTTGGGCCTCAGAAAACCCAAACGCGGTGAGCTCACGAGCGTCATCGGCATCCTCGATCGGATCATCGTCCTCGTCGGGTCCATCAAAGAGATTCGGACACCCCGCAAGGCTCAACGCCACAAAAGCAGCTATCGGAAGAAAACCCCATAGTGCCGGAACTCGCTTTGGATCCCGTTCTGTCTTCCATCCCATGTTCACTCCTCGATTCTCAACGTTATGACGCGGCGAGGCTCATCACAACGAATGCCCGATTCTTTTCCTCCACCGGAAACGCCGCGGCATCGCACGTGACCGGCGTTTTGGAAGCATGAGCCAGGCGCCGCACCCCGCTCTCCGGCACACTTGCGCCCCTCGGTGGGCGACATGCCCGTCGTTCACTTGTCGTAAGCTGCTTCTGGCTCGCAGCTCTCAAACTGCGTATCACAAACGCTATCACATCGAGCGGATCTTTTCACTGGTACAAATCCTCCTTTTTCTGACATCGGTTCTCTCTATGTCTATCCTTTCCTCTACCAATCCGGGTCTTTTTCGGTTGCACTCATGTGTTCAGGAGGACCGAGGTGACAATTTCGCCGCAGCCGGCGCCCGAGTACGGCCACCGTAAACGAATGACCGCGTCGGCCAACAGGCGCACCGCGGACAGCGGCCCGGTTGGTGGTTTCTTGCGGCCCCTACGGAGTATGTGACGGAGTAGGCGTGTCCGCTGCACCGGGATTCTCTCCGCCGTATTAGACCGGTATGCATCCAACCGCGTGTGTCGTGTAGGTCCAAAGGGCCCCTTGTAGGTCTTATCCGTGTGTTTTACGCTGTTCGGTAGCTATGGTTGAACGGAGACCACGGAGACCGGTGTCGCGATTGTGCACTATGTGTGTGGTGAGCCTTTTTCTCCTTTTGCCCCAAGGCGTCACGGCAGGCGGGCAGCAAGAACCCGAGGAAGAACGACCTACTCCGGCGGAAGAGCCGGAGAACCGGGAGGTTGCGCCTGACCCGGATGATCCGGACACTGAGCCGCCTCCGGAGCTGGACGGCGACCCGGATGCGTACGAAGAAGAACGCGCGCAGATGGTGGAGCGGCAGCTAAGGGCGCGCGACATAAGTAATACCGCGGTGCTCGAGGCTATGGAGACGGTGCCGCGTCACCTCCTGGTACCGGAAGAACGGCGCGCTGAGGCGTATAGCGACCGGGCTCTTCCGATCGGTCACGGGCAGACGGTCAGCCAGCCGTACGTGGTCGCGACCATGACGGAGCTCCTGGAGCTGGAGGGTGACGAACGGGTCCTGGAGATCGGAACGGGGAGCGGTTACCACGCAGCGGTTCTCGCCGAAGTGACTCCGCACGTCTATTCGATCGAGATAATCGAGGAGCTCGGCCGGCGCGCCGCGCGCGATCTGGAAGCGCTGGACTACGATGAGATCGAGCTCAAAATCGCCGACGGATACTTCGGATGGGAGGAGCACGCTCCCTTCGATGCGGTGATCGTGACGGCGGCCGCAGGCCATGTACCGCAGCCGCTCGTGGATCAGCTCCGGCCTGGCGGGAGAATCGTCATCCCGGTGGGAGATCCCTACGGGACGCAGCAGTTGACCGTGGTCGACAAGGACGAGGACGGCTCGCTGACTACCGAACAGATCTCGCCGGTACGTTTCGTCCCCATGACCGGCGAAGCGCTCGACGAGTAAGAGGTCTATGAGCGCGCGCGGGGCAGGGCAACAGCGACGTGACTGGGCCACGACCGCGACCATGGCCCTAGCCGGCTGCGCAACCATCGGCCTGCAGCTAAGCCTGGTGCGCGCTCTTTCTGAGTCTCGCTTCTATCATTTTACGTATCTGGTGATCAGTGTGGCGCTCCTCGGCTCCGGCGCGGCGGGGGTTCTTCTTGTCCTGGCACGCCGGGCGTTCGAGCGGGCGCCGCGCACCTGGATCGTCGCCTTTCTGGGTGGCTTTGCCGTAACGACAGCGGTTGGACTGCGGCTCGCCGAGCGGCTTCCGATCGATATCCAGTATCTTCTGTACGATGTGGGGCAGGTAGGTATCCTGCTCCTCTACATGCTCCTGCTTCTGATCCCGTTCTTCTGTATTGGCGGAGCGGTGGCCGGTATCATCCTGGAGAAGCGCCGGGAGGCCGGCTGGTTCTACGGGGCCAATCTGATCGGAAGCGGGGTCGGCGGCATCGCAGCTCCCGTGCTCCTCTACCTCGCGCCGGCCCACCATATCGTCCCCGGCTTTGCCGTTGCCGCGGCAGCCGCTTTCTTGCTCGCACTCGGGGAGTTGTGGAGTTCCGGCACTTCCCCCCAGGCAGTTGCAGCGGCGCCGGCACACCGGCGGGATCCTCTACCCGGGGCACTCGAAACCGAGCCGGTCGCTGAAAGCTCGAGCAGGAAGCAAGCAATGGAGCGCAACCGCGACGCGGTCGACGCGGTCGACGCGGTCGACGCGGTCGACGCGGTCGACGCGGTTGACGCAGTTGACGCAGTTGACGCAGTTGACGCAGTTGACGCAGT
>PWGF01000420.1 GCA_003554375.1 Spirochaetaceae bacterium | reverse complement strand
CTTTCAATGCCGGAAGGGCTACATCGCGGATATGATCCACCAACTCTCGTTCTGTCTGGAACTCGTCCCCGACACCGTTGGGGTCTTCCTCAATATAATCGGCCAGGTTATACCTGTTGCCGTCGACTTCAAACTCCATCCGGAAAACATACACACCGTCAAGGTTCAGCGCGCCTGTGTCCGGATCGCCCACGGTGTCGTCATGGGCATCCTGATTCATGATTTTGAAGGTCACGCCGCCAACGCCCAGATCGATGTCCGGTACCAGGTAGTTCTGCTCGAAGAGAACCTTCATGCTGGATGCGTCGAACTGGCCGTTGATGTAGTCGTTGTAATACTCATCGGAATCGCCAAGCTTACCAAACTCACCAACAACGAGCTGGGAACCCGTATCCACAGTCCTGCCAGAGGTATGATTCATAGCCACGGTCATATCCGGCAGGGAGGTGGTCCCTCCATCGCTCTTGTTGGTGGTCAGGCCCCGAACGGTCAGGTCCGCGTCGCTGTAGTGAGACTCGATGTGGTCCCAATCATACAGGTTTCTACCCCTGACTGTAACAACCTGATCTGCTGCAGAAAAATCATCGAGATCAGATATATCTGCAGTAAAATACATCTCCTGAACCTTGTCAGAGGAGAATGCTATAGGCCTTGTGGTGCCACCAACACCTGCCTGCTCGACAATAACATCGGCCCACAGTTCGTTGCGTCCTCCACCGCCGTCTAGCCTGTCGCCAGAGTCAAGGGTATTCGCCATGGGTCCAAAATCAGCTCTACCCAGAGGGGCGTAGATTGTGTCGTTATCGTCAGTGGTTCTGAATTCTTCATCTTCTTGTTCTGGATTTACTCTATCACTACCACCAGTAAGATAGATCTCTTTGCCATCTTCAGGATCTGGATCTGGATCCAAATCAACAAGTTCAGTTCCATCTACCTGAAATCCTTCTCCTTCAAATTCATCAAGCAGAACAGTAATGTCGTCAATCTGTGCACCATCTTCGTAATCTGCTAAATACCAGGAAAAGTCTGCAAAATTAGCAATCTGTACTGTGGCACCATTTTCTACTGTGACCCTGAGATTGTTTTCATTATCATATTCCCAGGATTCAAATTTCATTCCGTCTGTAAACTGGATTGCATTGTCACCAGCAACATCAAAAATAGTAAATGTACGCTCATCCATCCCTGTATCAGCAAGAATATCTGTGAACTGATAACCTCTGTCCTGTGAAGTCCCTAGCGTGCTTGGGCTGTCAACACTGATCGCTGTTCTTGTAGGCAAAGCCATGGTTAGCCTCCTTTATCCGTTTTATAAAAATTTACACCGATATTAGACGACTCCGCCCGGCTATTGGCAACCGGGCGGAGTTTTTTAATATTAAACTATGTCTATCATTACTTCTTCAGCATCAGTCACACCAGCCAAGTTAATGAATATGTTTTCTTCCTCAGCATTTGTACCAAATATAGTAGTCAGATTACCACCAATTACGCTTGAGTTGAATTCATCAACCTGGTCAACGAGGTCTGCGAGGTTTGCAGGATCATCAACTTCCATACCTTCAGGCAGATCAAGTTGCATATCCATGGTTTCAGTATTGAAGTTTTCAACTGTGCCTACTGTGACATCTTCACTTGCTTGAGCTGCACCGATGTCAAAAGAGATGCCTTCAGCCTCATCGTCAAGTACATATGTGTCATCTTCGCCTATCACGATTTCCACACGCTCAACTACAGGCTCCTCAGTTACCTCAAACTCACCGATCTCAGTCTCATCTTCAGTTTCGACATACCATTCGTAATCACCAACTTCTGCATCTTCCATGTCGAATTCGAAGGTGTCGGTGAAGGGCTCTCCTGCTTCAAGGTCAACCTCTTCAATCCAGGACTCTTCGTAATCATCACCTCTTACACCTACTTCTATCATTCGAGTTCCGGCAGCATCACCGGTGTTCTGAATTTCGACAGTGGCTTCAAAGGATTCACCTACCTGAACTGCATTTGGAAAGTCGGCAGTAATGATTTCAAAATAGGCCTCGCCGATGGGATCGTCAGTCACTGTAAAGGTAGCGATACCTTCATAATCTTCATCAGCAAACTCGGCATTAATTGAATAATCGCCACGATCTAATCCATCAGTGTCGACTGTAAATGATACATCATCACTGTCACCGCGTGCATCGAGTATAACATTTTGACTTGCTTCGTATACAACATTATCGTTAGCATCAAGCAAGAAGAAATTAAACTCTTCATCTATTGCATCAACTGTATTGTTAGTTATAGTAAACTCTACATCTGCAACATCGCCAGGCGCTACTTGAACATCATTCACATCAACATTTACTCCTAAAGGAGCTCTGACACTTATTTCGTCTCCCTCAAGGTAAAACAAGCTACCTTCATAATGTTGCAAGCTATAATCTTCTACCTCAAGCCCGTCGAACAAGATTTCCCATTCATCATCCATAAAAATTGAGATGGGTGATGTTACAACTTCCTGCTCGTAATTGTCTTCTGTTATACCAAGAGCACTCAGATCTAACAAAGTCATGGTGTCTTCATTTTCAAGCACACCGTCTTCTGTGAGTCCTGGTATATAGTTGCTTATTTGCCATGCATTTTCATCTTGATCATAATCGGTAAAATTGACAGTTACCTGATAGTCACCATCTTCTGCAAAAGTGTATTCACCTTCATCATCTAAGGCGTCAGTTCTTACATCAGCATTGTCTACCATATCATTAGAGTAAAATACAGATGTTCCGTCATCATCGTTCGCTCTGATTTCAAATTGATCAAGCCAATTAAGAGCAAGATTAGAATCTTTGTCAGGGCGAACCTGGAATCCTATTCCTATCTCTCCATCTCCATAATTTGGTGCAAATTCCATCCTTCCTAATACTTCATCTCTGCTTTCTTCAAAGAAATCCATTAATTCAGAAATGGATGTTGCAGTACCTACTTCCCCATCTTCATCCTCAAACATAAACTCCATGTTAGCATCGAATTTATCATCTGCACTTACACGATCCATAAGGCTATTCAAAAACCTGTACGAATCTCCTGCACTAGTTTCTGCAATCAGCTCTTCAGAAACTGGTGTAGTAATAGTTTCTGTAAGACGGTTACCATCTGCATCAAAATAAGTAATTTTAACTTCTGCTTCACGAGCATCATCAAGTGATCCAGTCCTAATGTTCCCAGGAGCATTCCACTCTGTGAATGACCATTCTAGATAGTCTTTAGGTCCTGTTAAATCAAGACGTGCAAAGTCTGCATCCAATACAAACTCGGTATCATTGCCCCTGAATTCATCCAGACCAGCTTCAAAACTACCGTCATAGGCAGTGACATCGATTGTTTCCAGACGACTATTCAAAGGCTCTGTGAATACAAGTGCGTCAAAAAAGTCTGCATCTCCGCCTTGTACAAACAGCTCATCAACATTGGAATCAGTAGATAATGCAAAGAAGTAATTAGACCCGTCCTCTTGGGTCAGATCCATATTGATAGTGGTAAAATCATTTACAGTGAGAACAGAGCTATAGACATCGTCCTCCAACTCTACATTCATCTCACTGGAATCATCACCACTTAAAGTGATGTCTTCATCTACCCAGGACTCAATCAGCACATTCTCTACGTCGGCCATATTTTCAAGGGTAGCAGCTCCACCAAGATTGACCATATTATAAATGTCAACACCGTGGAAGTTTTCAACATCTACTGTTCCTGAAAATGCCTGGTTTCCAAAATTGACAACCGGGAAATTGGTAACAGTTGTATCATTTGTAATGTCTGCACCCTCGCCAATGAACGTCAGATCATTAGCACGGTCTTCAGGGCCAATAATATCTACATTATTATCTGAAGCATTGGAGCGAGTGACAAACCCAGAATCAAGGGTAAGAGCCAAGTCAGCTTCCAGAGCTGTACCATCAATGTCGGCATTTACACCTTCATCGGCGTCATCCTCGTCCTGAGCCATATCGTTTATGGTAATATCCAGATCCTGTGAACCCTGGAGATATACTTCAGACACCAAGGGTGCAACGACTGCGTTGACAGTATTGTGGGTTTCACGAATACCTTCTGAATCGACAACCAGACTTTCTACGTTACTGCTTACTCCATCTTCGTCTTCATCACTTACAACGTTCAGGCTGTTGAGGGTCAACTCACCAGTAGAGCGGGCTGTGTTGTCTAATGTTACAAGCTGTTCCTGGGCCTGAGCATTGGTCAGGGTTACATCCCCTATGACCTGATCACTGTCGCTGTCTGCCAGTGTCTGGTTCTTGCCGCTGATCCAGATATCTGTATCTTCTGACAGATTGGTTATATTACTGTCGTTGTTGGCATCTGTTGCTACCCAGAGCTCTTCGATATCTCCCAGGTCAGTCATAGTGGCATCAGGATTATTGTTGCCTGCCAGTACCAGCTTGTGAATGTTTTCAATCAGCTCTGGGGAGCTGGCTTCATCTACTCCAATGTCTGTCTCTACTTCCAGGGTGTTCCAGCCATCCTGACCATCTATGGAGATGCTTTCAAAATCGTGAACATTGGCAAAATTGAAGCGATCGTCTTCAGCACCACCACTTACCTCCATCACAAATGCCGGATCCTGTGAAAGGGCCTGGTCCATAGCTATTGTGAAAATATTTCCAGCATCTCCGCCCTGGTAAATGAATTCTACATCTTCATCTTCTTCTGCCCTTTCAAAGTAACTGGATATAAGATCCGATGCAAAACCTTGAGCAAGGTTAACACCTACATTGAGCTCACCCTGAAAGCCCTGAGCGTTTACTTCTCTAAAATCTTGCAGACCACCAAATGCTCTTCCGTCTGTAGAATCAGGGTCTGTATTTCCTATAGTCAGATCGCCCTGGGCACCATCTTCAACATGAGATATATTGGCGACTTCCATATAGTTGTCACCAGTACGATCATTTGTTGAACCAAGAAAGAGAATATGGCTGGTATTGTCTACGGCGACATTACCAACTTCTACCCCACGATCACCTGACATGGCGTTAATGTTTAATCCACCACCCTGAGAACCATTGCCTGCGTTATCAAGAATAATATCTGTCTGAATCAGACCCTCTTCGACAGGCTGGCCGCTGGCGGTAACGTTGCGGACGTCAATATCTGAAAAACTTACAGCTACAGTATCAGGAGTTACCTCAAAAGCACCAGCATCGGGGTCTCTTACTACAAAAAGTCCACCACCTTCATGGTTGACCTCCAGGTCTTCAAGCCCTTCGGTATCGGCAAAAGCATTAGCTACTGCAGACTCAAGCTCATCCCATGTATTGGCTGCACGCATCTCTTCGGTATCCAACTCATAGCTTTCACCCTCTAAACCAAATTCCAGGCCTCTTACGGTAATATTTTCCAGCTGTGTGTCTTCCGGTATACCCGGATCTGTCTGCTGTATAGTAAAGTTAAAAAAGGATGCATCTTCTATAACTTCCGGGACCATATAATTGGGATTAAAAGAAGGTATAAAGTTAACACCCGGATCTGTATTGCGCATACCAAACGCAGTGTCCTGCGGGAAAGAACGGATGTCTTCAATATTCAGATCGTTACGGCTGTTTTCCGACCACCACTGCTCAACGCCATTCATATTTTCAGCGTCAACATTTGCGCCTGTGACCTGGTCACTTGCCAAATCCTGGACACGGAAATATACTTCTTGAATATTGTCTGTTGTGGCGGAAATTGCAGGTCCTGTTGGTTGCGCTCCAATAACCGATGAAATCAGGTCAGCTTGAAGAATATTGGTGCTGTCTTCACCACCATCCAGGATATCACCCGTCTCAAAAGTATTGGTCACATTTCCAAAACCAGTGCTGGACTGAACAACGGGTGCATCAAAAATATTGTCCTCTCCATCCTGGCCCTGCAGATTATCGACACCGTCAGTGAGGGTGAGGGTTTCGCCTGGCTCCGGTGGATCCTCATGGGAAGGCACATCAGCAACTGCATTATCTTTCTCTTCATCTACATTGTCTGCTGTGGTAACCTCAATAAAAGCCTTTGCCTGAT
>PWGF01000533.1 GCA_003554375.1 Spirochaetaceae bacterium | reverse complement strand
CGGCCTCGCGACGGGCAGGCCCACCTGTATCGCCTAGGAGTTGGAGGAACCTCTACGTCGAGGCTAGTCGGCGGCTTCCTCAGTCGCGGAATCGCAGCTACCGCCATATCAGCGGAAGCATCGGAGGCACAGGTCGCGCCGTACCGGTATGTCCGGGCAATCCGCGACACCATCGTGCGACTCGAAGGTTCCCGCTTCGAGTCGTGGGATCAGAACTATCTGGCAATGTCGACTCCACGGCTTAACCCCGAACAGCTTCGGACAAGCAGGGCGTCATGGCGCCTCGAGCTAGCCGAACCCGAATACGTAATCGCCCTTCTGACCGTGCTGGGACTTGGACTGGCCTACGCCGCCTTCGCGCGGAAACGGGTGGCCAAGTATTTGCGGGCAGTGGTGCAGAACCTGCTGTCGCTTCCGGCACTAATACTCACGATGTTCCTGGTCATCGCGGTATCGGGCCGGATCGTAGCCTGGTATCTGGATTTCCTGGAGTTCCCCCAGCTCTGGCTCTATCTTCCGCTTCCAACGTTCCTGCTGAAGGCGGCGCTTGCCGGATTGCTCTTCTATGCCCTCTATCTCCTGGTAGGGCGCATCCCGCTTCCGAAGAACGGAAGCTTCTACTCGGCATGCGCTCTCCTGTTTTTCGTGATAAACGTCTTCATCTTTGCGGCATTCAACCTGGCGCTCGCTGGGTATGCGACCCTCGCTTTTGTGTTCGCTCTCCTCTTCGCCGTCACTCGCTATCGCCGGCTGAAGCTTCTGTGGATTCTTGGGGCGGCTGCAGGTCCGATCTATCTCGCGGCGATCGTGTTCCTAACCGAGACCTATGAAGTAATCGAACCGCTCCTGTTTTCTCCCGTTGCGGGCAACCTTCTCCTGACCTTCGTTGCCTTGCCGTACGTTCTGATGCTTATCCGGGTCAACTTCCTCATACCACACCCTATCCGGGGCAAACGTGCGTTTACGCTGAAGACCGCTGTTACCATACTGGCGATGGCCGCGGTGACCCTCACTGCAATGATTGGCCTCTACCGGCCGCATACACCGGAATCACCTCAACCCGTACGGGTAATTGAGCATTCGCGTCCGGGAGCTTCCGTATCCACGCTGGAGCTGGCCGGCACCGCGCCGCTCGGTACTTGGACACTTGACGTGGACGGCCTGCAAATCGGAGTTGATGCCGACGCCCCGTACGATCGCTTTCCGATCAGCGCACCCTCCCCGCCGCTCGAGATCGATGTGGACACTTCCGTGTTCCTCCGGCGCCGGACAATCGGCATGAGAATAGCCACCGAGCTCCCGCTGGAGACACTGTCGATTACGTTCCGCTCAGAGACGCCGTTCATCCATCACTCGGCAAGCTTCCCGGCCCAAGCCGGTCCTGACGGCAGGAGTGTCACCCTCCACATCGGGCGAAATCCGCCCACGCCGCTCGACGTCTCCTTCACCGCACCGAAGCATGTCGAATTGACCGCCGAGATCCAGGCGACGTTCCGCTCGACTTCACGGCGGGTTTTCACGCCCGATCCTTCGATCACGCTCTATCCGGAGCTTCGGTACCGTCATTTGTTGGAGATCGAGACCGAAGAGAATCAGGAGGACCATGAGGAAGATGCCGGAAGACCGGATCCCCCCCGGCTCAGATGAGCAGACGGTCAATCCAACGGTCGTTTTCCACATCGATCTCGACGCCTTCTATGCGACGGTGGAGCAGCTGGACCATCCGGAATTCCGCGGAAAGCCGGTGGTCGTGGGGGCTCGTCCCGGTACCCGTGGCGTCGTGAGTGCAGCCAGTTATGAGGCACGACGTTACGGCATCCGCTCGGCAATGCCCATCTCCGAGGCGTACCGGCGTTGCCCTTCGGCTGTCTTCGTCCCGGTTCGGATGGCGCGCTATCAGGAGGTCTCGCGCCGAGTCATGCAGCTTCTTGCCGAGTATGCACCTTCAGTGGAGCAGCTGTCGGTCGACGAGGCTTTCCTTGATGTGACTGGGACGGAGCGGCTGTTTGGCGCGCCGGAGGAGCTGGCCCGCACGATCAAGCAGGAGATCCACTCCCGCTACGCAGTCACCGCCTCAGTCGGCGTAGCTCCGAATCGGTTTCTGGCAAAGATTGCTTCCGATGTCGACAAGCCGGATGGATTGTGCGTGGTGCCGCCGGGAACCGAACGCGAGTTCACGAGCCGGCGAGACCTGACGGAGCTGTGGGGCGTGGGCAAGCGGACGCTTCACCGGCTCAAGTCACTCGGCATCACCACTGTCCCCGAGTTGCAGACGTGCACGAAGCCGTTTCTGCGCGGTCACTTCGGGCAGGCCGCCGGCGAATACCTCTACTGCGCAGCGCGCGGAATCGATCCCGGTGTATTCCATCCCCACCAGCGCTCGCGCTCGATGTCCACGGAACAGACCTTCGAACGCGACGTCACGGACAAGTCGGCCCTCGAGGAGGTCCTTCTGGAGCTCTCCGAACAGATTGCGTTCCGAATGCATGACGAACAAGTCGTCTCCAACACCGTCGTGCTCAAACTGCGCACGGACGAGTTCGTCACACGAACAGCGCAACGGCGTACCGAGCGCGAGCTGACTTCCACAGAAGATTGCTACACGGTAGGGAAGCTCCTTCTAGACAAGCTATGGGATCGAAAGCCGATTCGCTTGATCGGTTTGGGGGTAGCTGACGTCTATCCGGTCGGCTCGATACAGGGCGAGCTTTTCGACGACGGGACAGCCCGACGGCGCGCCGTCGAAGAAGCAGTCCGGCAGGTCTCAAGAAAGCTCGGAACCCCCATCCACAAAGCGCGGCTCATGCGCCCGCGTGACCCGGACTCGCATAGCTCCGAGTAAGCCGGGCGCTCGGATGAGCAAACCGCCTACCGTTCCATAACCACTGGGAAGACCTCCGGAATGTGGGGAGCACTCTTCTCCGCTACTGCACTGAGAAAACGCCGATCGTCATCGGTGAATGGGCCGACCTCATGCGAGTCGATGTCGATTTCCCCGACGAACGCCTCGTCGAGCATCACCGGCACAACGATTTCCGACTTGGTGTGTACGCTACAGCTGAGGTAGTTCTCCGTCTTGGAGACGTCCTGTACGACGAAGGTATCCTCGGTTTCCGCGCTCTGACCGCAAATCCCAGTCCCATACGGGATCTTGGTATGCTCCGTGGGCTCGCCTTCGTACGGTCCCAGCACCAAGCGACGCTCACGCGGAACCGCGAAGTAGTATCCTACCCAGTCATAATGGGGGACGCGTTCGCGAAGCATCCGACAGATCAGCTGAAGCGCTTGGCCGGCCTCTTTGTTCGGTGGGAGAAGCTGGTCCAGTTCGCGCAGAAGCGTGGGAAACGGTTCGTTCATCTCTGTTCCTTTCAAAGAAGGCTGCCGCGACCCCTCCGAGTCCCGGGCTCTCCAGGCTCTCCGAGCTTCCGACCCCCGGGGTTTCACGCCTCGACCGACGCAAGAGCCGGCTTGGGCTCGTGCGATCTCCTTGCAGATCGCAGGGCACTCCCCTACGATAGGCCAAATTGCGCGACGGAGCAACACGATGATTCGAATCAACGAGCACTATCGAAAGCTGACCGCCTCCTATCTGTTTGTGCAAATCGCCGAGCTCGTCAAAGAGCATCAGAAGGCGCGTCCCGATGCCGACATCATAGAACTCGGCATCGGGGATGTGACCCTGCCGCTTCCACCGGCTTGTGTAGAAGCCATGCGAAACGCTACCGACGAGATGGGTCGGCAGGAGCAGTTCCGGGGATATGGCCCGGAACAGGGCTATCCCTTCCTGCGGAAGACCATTGCGCAACACGACTACCGGAACACGAAGGCGCCGATATCCCCCGACGAAATCTTCATCAGCGACGGCACGAAATGCGACATAGCGAACTTCCTGGATATCCTAGGGATCCGGAATACGGTGGCAGTGCCGGATCCCGTGTATCCGGTGTATGTCGACACGAACGTCATGGTCGGACGAACCGGAGAGTCCCACGACGGTCGCTATCAAGGCTTGCACTACCTCGACGGCACTCCGGAGAACGGCTTCGTGCCGGAGCCGCCTGAAGAACCTGTCGATATCGTCTACCTGTGCTTCCCGAATAACCCTACCGGGGCCACGGCCACGCGGGCGCAGCTGGCGCATTGGGTCGACTACGCACGCAGTACCAAGGCGTTGATCCTCTTCGACGCAGCGTACGAGCGGTTCATCACGGACCCCGCGATACCTCATAGCATCTACGAGATCGATGGGGCCGAAACGTGCGCTGTCGAGTTCCGCAGCTTCTCGAAGACGGCCGGATTCACCGGAATGCGTTGCGCATTCACCGTTGTGCCTGAAGCGTGCAAGGGGATCACGGAGGAAGGCGAGGAGCATTCGCTCCGCGCACTCTGGTCACGCCGACAAGGTACGAAGTTCAACGGCGTGGCTTATCCCGTCCAACGCGCGGCAGAAGCAGCCTACTCACCGGAGGGGAGCCGGCAAGTGGCGGAGCGAATCGACTCCTATCTGGCCAATGCCGCAACCATCCGCCGCACCATGGAGAATCTGGGGTACCGGTGCACCGGCGGCGACAACAGTCCCTACGTATGGGTGGAAGCAGGCGACGACTCCTGGCAGCTGTTCAGGCAACTTCTGAACGAAGCCTCAGTGGTGACAACGCCGGGTACCGGGTTTGGCCTGCGAGGTGAAGGTTTTATCCGAATAAGCGCCTTCAACCACCACGAACGCGTAGAAAAGGCGCTGGAGCGCATTCACTCAGCCTTGGCGTAATCCCCCCGGTCCACGGCCCTGCGACTCTGTAGCAGCCTGCTTCGCCCTTAGGGCACACGCCGCGGCAGACGGTCGGCAAACACAACACCAGCGGCTTCAACCGGAACGGAGCTAGTACAGATGGCCCATCTGGTGCTTCTTCGTCTCCATGTACTCGTAGTTGAACTCATTCCAGTCAGTTACCACCGGAATCCGGCCCGTGATGACGATGCCTTCGGCCTTCAGCTTTTCGATCTTGTCCGGATTGTTGGTCATGAGCTCCACAGACTTGATCCCAAGAATGGAGAACACGCGGGCAGCGACGCGGTAGTCGCGATTCTCAGCGGGAAAGCCAAGATACTCGTTGGCCTCCACCGTATCCAAACCCAGGTCTTGCAGTCGGTAAGCACGGATCTTGTTGATAAGGCCTATTCCCCGCCCCTCCTGCTTCAGATAGATCACTACGCCGGAACCGTTCTCCTCGATGTAGCGCAACGCCCGCTCCAGCTGATCGCGACAGTCACAACGTAGCGAACCAAGCACGTCTCCGGTATGGCACTGGGAATGGACGCGGACCGGGCAGTTCTCGGCACCGCGAACATCTCCCTTGACGACAGCGGTATGCTCGAATCCGGTTCGACGATCCAGAACGCCATATAGCTCGAAATCTCCAAACCGCGTGGGGAATGCCGCGCGAGCCGCCAGCTCTACCGCGTCCTTTCCCTCGGCAAACGCCGGTTTCCCTGCGACTTCGCCCAAAGAACCCGTGGAATCTCCTCCGGCGAGTCGAGATCCGGCTCTGTTGCGAGCCTCGTTGTCCAGATCTTCTAGTGAGAATCCGGGGTCATCGACCATCTTCCTGCGAAGGCTCAGGCGCCTCTCCGAGAGGGAGAGCGCCGAGTCATCCTTCGGCCTTCCACTTCTGTTGCTCATGTACGATTCTCTCGTTCGTTCCAGGTGTTTCGCAGCACCGTACGCCTATCCACCATAGTGCGCTGGATTAGGTGATTCCGAAGCACGTTAAAACTATCCACACGTTTTTGGCTTGTCAAATCCAACCGAAAGCACGGGCCCGATTGATCCCTGTCGCTTCCGGAGCAGCCTCCGGCAACACAGGGAAGCTTACGAGTTGGCGCCGCTATTCGGGTCACCAAAGAGTCTTTGAGCTTCCGCTATGAATCGATCCGCCTCAGCGTGTAAGCGGCCCGAAAGGGCCTCCCCACCTGGTTCATCAGCAGTTTTTCCGACTGATACGTCATCGGCTTCCACACCTGCCTCACCGTCCGCTCCCACGCTTTTGCGAAGCCGGCTTGGCTCGTCG
>PWGF01000378.1 GCA_003554375.1 Spirochaetaceae bacterium | reverse complement strand
GGGCATACTCGTAGTTGCCGAGTCGGTAATAGGCTTGACCTCGGTAGAATGCAAGACGGCTCAGGGTGTCCGCGTCGTCCGTAACGCGCTCCAATCGCGTAAGGAGCTCGACCGCTTCGTCGTACCGTTCTTCCTGTAGGCTTCCCGTGAACACCTGCCGGAGGGTTGCTGCTCGTCCCGTGGCTCGGGCGTCTTGTTCCGGCTCCAGTTTCCGGAGTTCGGGGTGACTCGGCTCAATCGGTTCAAACCGTTCGCGGAGGCGCTCGAGCGCCTCCGCGCTCTCCTGGTCGAGCGGCCGTTCCGGGCGAAGGCCGGTGTGGAACCCGGGAATCGGGGCTCCGGAAAGCGTATTCTCATAGAGCCTCAAGGTAGGAAGCGGGCTGGGGCGTACGGCAAGCTCCTCGGGGTCCGGAAGCGCGAGTCGCGGCCGGTCGTCGTCGATGGTTGCCGGATCTGTGTCCTCCACCACAGCGGAGGGGCCCACGGCGGGCTCCTCCTGGTCATCCGGGGCAGGGGGCTCCTCCAGAGGGAGGGCAACGGCGGTGCGGGTAGTGTTTCCTCCGGGATGCACAACCAGGAGCTCGTCCTCCTCGGCATCGAAGGCGGCGGCATCAAACGCCGCGTAGAAGCCCGGGATACCCGGAATTGGGTAGTCGAGCACGGGTTGCTCGTGTTGCGCGGCACGGGCGACTTCAACTGCTCCGAGAGCGTCCGCAGGGGAGGTTATCTCCTCCCGGGACCGTACGATAACCACGGGGCGCTCCACGTTCCCCGTATCAAAGGATATGCGAACCGAGTTTTCGTTCGGCTTGGCGACGAGTCCCCGGACTTGTGTGGCTCGTTCGCTTAATGGGGCCGTTTCGGATACCGAAATGCCGATGTCCACCACATTGTCGCCGACGGAGAAGCGGGGTACTGGAGACAGCTCCTCGTCCAGGAGAAACGCTGCGTAGTAGAGGGAGGCGGTGTCATCGGGGAAATGGGAGTGCTCCTCGACGTGCTCCGGAACGGTCGCGATCAGCCGTGCGCGCTCGAGCGTATCTTCGTCGAGGATCGGCTCCTGATGCTCGTATATTCCGATGTGACGGGCCGGCCCGGATTCGAGAGCATGCCAAGTAAAACGGACTTCTCCTCCGCGGGTTCGGACGCGGAATTCCTGGGGCGTCTCCGGCTCCAGTGCCGAGAGAGCGGGGGCTGTCGCAACCGCAGCCACTACCCATCCGAGCACAATGATTACCCTAAAGGAGCGGCGAAAGCATCGCATCACATCTATAGTAATCGGCCATTCCGGGGCGGGTCTATACCGGAAAATCCGGTTGGTATCCCGGAGGCTCCCTGTGGCCGGGGAGCCGTGGCCGTGCTCGCAGCCGGTGAACGGGAGCAAGGTGGTGACCGTGCTTCGGCGGCTTCACCCTGCCGCTGTGGAACCGTACCGGTCCAACTGCGTTTGCTCTTCGGTGTTCGGTCTCTCCCCTGTAACAATGCCGAGATTGTGCGCTATACTACCGTTTGCGATAGCCTGATCGCGTTGTACGGGGCTCGCGCCTGGAGAGGTGTCGCGTGCCGAGTGCATGGGCGCTTCTCCCAGGACAGACCTTGCGTGTCAACGAAAATCGATTCGCCGGCTAGGAGGAATCTCATGTTTGACGATACGGCACAGCGGATGGAAGAGCTAGGGCAGAAGATCGAGCACACCTGGAGGTCTCTTTGACCCGGACAAGCTGACTCGGGACATTCAGGAGCTCGAAGAGAAGAGTGGGCAGCCGGATCTCTGGAACGACCGTGCGGAAGCGGAGCGGGTTATGACGGAGCTTTCGCGGCTGCGAAATCGGTATGAGCCATGGAAGCAGCTGCGCGATCAACTCGAGGATTCGCGAGCGCTTCTCGAGCTGGCCCGCGAAGAGCGTGACGAAGAGAGCGTTCGGGAAATCGAGGAGACACTCGATCGCATGGAGAGCGAGTACGAGCGGCTTCGCCTTACCGAGCTACTCGGAGACCGCTTCGACGATCATCCGGCCTTCTTCACAATACACAGCGGCGCCGGCGGCACGGAAGCGTGTGATTGGACCGCGATGCTCCTGCGGATGTACACTCGTTTCTTCGAGGCGCAGGGCTACCGGCATGAGACGCTCGACCTGCTCGAGGCCGAGGGGGGCGTCAAGTCCGTGACGCTTCGGGTCGAAGGACCGTATGCGTACGGCTATCTCAAGGGAGAAACCGGCGTGCACCGGCTGGTGCGGATATCGCCGTTCGATTCGAGTGGGCGCCGGCACACGTCCTTTGCCAGCGTGTATGTATCGCCGGTTATCGAGGACGACATCGCGGTAGACATCAAGCCCGACGACATCCGGGTGGATACCTATCGCGCGCAAGGCGCCGGCGGGCAGCACGTGAACAAGACCGACAGCGCCGTTCGGCTTACCCATTTGGAGACCGGCATCGTCGTTCAGTGCCAGAACGAACGAAGCCAGCATAAGAACCGTGCGACGGCCATGAAGATTCTGCAGAGCCGGCTGTACGAGTACTATCGCGCCGAACGAGAACGAGAGCGGGCGGAGAATTCGGCGGAGAAAAAAGAGATCGCTTGGGGAAACCAGATCCGCTCCTACGTCTTCCAGCCGTATACGATGGTCAAGGACCATCGAACGAAAGCACAGACGGCGAACGTGGAAGGCGTTATGGACGGCAATCTCGAGCCATTTATAGAGGCATATCTCCGAAGCGGGGAAGAATGAGTATTCGCGTTCTGGTGGTCGATGATCTCCCGTTTATGCGTGAGCTTATCGGAGGCATCCTGATCGAGTCCGGTTTGGAGCAGGTGGGAGAAGCGGGCAACGGGGTTGAAGGAGTGCAAGAATACCGCCGGTTGAAGCCGGACGTCGTGCTCATGGATGTGGCAATGCCGGAGATGAACGGGATTCAGGCTCTGGCGGAGATCAAACGGGAGGATCCGGCCGCTTGTGTCGTCATGTGCAGCGCGCTCGATGAGGAGCCGCTCATTATCCGCGCGATCCAGCTCGGGGCGAGTGACTTCGTGGTGAAACCGTTTCACTCGGAGCGTATCATTAATGCGGTCAAGCGAGCTGCACTGCGCAATAACAAGAACTGACGTCGGAGCGGGGGTTGGGAGCGCCGAAAGAGCATATGTGGCTGCGAGGAGCTATCAGAGGACTGATGCTGCTGAGCGCCCTCGTCTTGGCAGGGGGAGTAGTGGCCTCCCCGGCTGCCGGGAGCGAGTGGCCGCCGGCCGACGACATCCAGGAATACCGCGTGGGGTTTGCCGAATTGGCGGGAGAGAACCTCCCTGCGGAAGAGCGGTACCTCACCCGCGTCCTGCCGCTTATGCTCTATTCGGAGCTCGAAGAGGTGCCGGTTCGCCGGCTTTCGGCGGCTGAGCGTGAGGTGCGAGGTGCGCGTGTTCTGGAGGAGGAACGCGCGGAAGGCGTAGACGACTTCCGCGCGGCGGTGCGGAGGCGCGACTCGCTCTTGTTCGAGCGCGATGTCGAGGCGGACGACTACCGTGGTCCGGAGCGGGAGATGGCGGATGCGCGGGAGCGGCTTCTGGCGATTCGGCTTTTCGACCCGAGCCTGGTCGCGGTCCCTCAGGAGATTCCAATGGTCTTCTGGGGCGAGCATCAGGAGTCGCGCCTATTGCCTGTGGCCGATCCGGGGGAGATTGCCGACGAGGAGAACTTGGACGCGGTGGTGACAGGGAGCATAGAGTACGATGCCGGGTATGTCATTGTGACAATCGAGCTGTACGAGAGCGCGACGGGCCAGCGACACCGGGCGGCGTATACCATAGCGCGGGCAGGCGA
This sequence comes from Spirochaetaceae bacterium, assembly GCA_003554375.1. Taxonomy (GTDB): domain Bacteria; phylum Spirochaetota; class Spirochaetia; order DSM-27196; family SKKC01; genus PWGF01. The sequence goes on along the minus strand of PWGF01000378.1, from coordinate 2,251 downwards.
TATCCCCGACGAGGCGCCCATTCTCGCGAGGGAGATGCAGCCTGTCTTGATGGGGCGCGGCTCCGGTCACCTCGTTGTGGAGCCGTCGGTCTCGTCCGCGAGCGTCCAGGTGGACGGTGAGCTCCGCGGCTTCGGCCGGTTGTCGCTACCGTATCTGGAGCCTGGGAGTTACGAGGTTACCGTAACCGCGCCGGGATACCGTACGGAGGAGCGGACCGTGGTTCTGGGCGAGGGAGACGAGAAGCGTGTCTCCATCGAGCTCGAGCGGCACGACCGGCGGACTATCCGGGTAGACAGCGAACCGCCGGGAGCTCATCTCTATGTGGGCGGGGAGTGGAAAGGGCGGACTCCGCTGGAGGTGGAGCTGCCGGCGGGCCCCCGGCGGGCGGAGCTGCGCGCTCCGGGGTTCTCGACGAAGCGATTCGTGTTGGACCAGGCGCTGCCCGATGAGGTGACGCATACGCTGGTGGGCGAAGATAAGGACTTGGGGCAACACTTCGAAGAGCGCCGGCGTGGGTTCTACCGATCGCTCGGCTGGTTTGCCGCAAGTGTCCCGGTGCCGGTGCTGGCCCGCGGGGCGATGGAACGGTATGACGTCTTTTTCGAGGGGACGGGCCAGGACGATCGACTGCAGCAACGGTACAATCGGATTCGGTATGTCGAGTTAGGCGGTTATGCGCTGTCCGGGACGCTTCTCGTCAACACGATTTGGCAGCTGGTGCGCTATATCCGCTCCGCGGAGGCGTACCACGGACGGTAAGGCGCAGTTGCGGCGAACGCATGGGTAAAGCTCAGAGAGACGGAGGAATACGTGGGAATAGGAGCTCGGCTTAAGCAGCTTTTCACCGGAGGCGAACGCGGAGAAGCGTTCTTCGAGGAGCTGGAGGATCTTCTCATCGAAGCAGACGTCGGCGCAGGAGTCACCATGGATATCGTCGGTGAGCTGCGCCGTGCGGGAAAGCGGTTCGACTCGCGTGAGGAGCTAACGGAAGCGCTGCGGAGCCTGATTCGCGAACGAGTGCAGGGCACGGAGCTGGAGATACCGAAGGACGAGTTATCGGTGATTCTCGTTCTGGGGGTAAACGGTACGGGCAAGACTACCACGTGCGCCAAGCTCGCTCACTACTATCGGGAAAACGCGAGCATCGCGCGGCCGGTGTTGGCCGCGGGCGATACGTTTCGGGCTGCCGCGATCGAGCAGTTGGGGATCCATGCCGAGCGACTGGGCGCGCGGTTCGTACAGCAGGCGCACGGCGCCGATCCTGGTGCGGTGATCTATGACGCGATCGAGAGCGCCGCGGCTCGCGGAGAGCAGCTGGTCATTGCGGATACCGCAGGGCGGATGCACACGAAGTCGCACCTCATGCAGCAGCTCCAGAAGATCGATCGCATCGTCGGACGCTCGGTGCCCGCTGGACGCTACAAGAAGCTTCTGGTACTGGATAGTACGACGGGTCAGAACGCGCTTCGTCAGGCGGAGATGTTTCACGAGGTGGCGAGCATCGACGGCGTCGTGCTGGCAAAGTACGATTCCACCGCCAAGGGAGGAATCGCAGTATCGGTCTGCGGTAATCTCGAGTTACCGATCGCCTTCGTCGGGACCGGTGAGCGGTACGAAGATCTACAGGTTTTCCGCCCTGACGACTACGTACGACGGTTGCTCGAGTCGGGAGGCGAATAGTGTGCGGCGAGCTCGATCGGTCGGCCGGAAAGCGTGAGCTGCGGCGCCGGCGCGCTGCTGCGTTCGGGCCGCTCGCAGGCCCGTCGTCGCGCGTTCGGCGCGTTGTGCGCCGGCGCGCTTCGGGTTCGAGCATGGTAGCGTTCCTGGGCGCGCTCGTAATCGGCGCTGTTCTGGGCGTGCTTCCGGTGCGCGGGGCGGATCCCGGCCTATATCGCTCCAACGCAGCAGGCATGGCATTGGAGACGATCGGAGAGGGAGCGCGCGAGGAGCATACCTACGTCTTGGAGGTTGACGAGGAGCCCGGCAACGCTGATTCCGTGCGTCGGGTCGAGCGACTTACCCGGAAGGGGGAGCCTTACCGCCTTGTGGAAGCGTACCTGATCGAGGGGCGTACCGAGCGTGAAGTGATCGAAGAGATGGGAGAGCGGAGAGTGCGTCACTTCGACGACGAAGGGCGCCTCGCGGAAGAAGAGATTGAGGGCCGGGATGGGGAGACGGAGTACGTTACCTATCGATACGACGGAACCCGGCGGATCGAGCGGATTGTAGCGGATGGCGAAGGGAAAGAGC
>PWGF01000246.1 GCA_003554375.1 Spirochaetaceae bacterium | reverse complement strand
GTTCGAGCTTTCCCTCCGGAGTAACGGCAGTCACGTCCTGCACGATCTCTCCGATGTTTCCGTAGCGGTTCTTCTTCATGCCGCCGGCGTTGGTTGCGATCCAGCCGCCGAGGGTGGACAGTTCGATACTGTCGGGCTCGTGCCCCATCGTGAATCCGTGAGCCTCCAGAACGGCGGTGATGTGGCGGCCCATCGCCCCGGCCTCGATGCAGGCGGTGTAGTTCCGGGGATCGATCCACCGGATACGGTTCATCCGGGTCATGTCCACTGAGACGATCATCCGCGCTTCGCCGGTGGGGCAACGGAGCGCCTCGGAGACGTTGGTTCCCCCGCCATACGGTACGAGAACGGCGTCATGCGCTGCCGCGGCGCGGACGAGCTGCTCCGCCTCCTGGTCGGACTCGGGATATACGACCAGATCCGGCACCCGCTCGATCCGGCCGTAGCGGATCGCCCAGATCTCCTCCTGGGTATGGCCGTGGCCGTGGCGCAGGCGGACCTCCGGGCGGTCGACGATCCGCTCAGCGGGCAGCACGCTGCGAAGATCGGCGACGAAGCTCTCTTTGCGGACCGGCTCCGGGACGTGCGGCGGATACTGCGACCGATGGTCCTCGAACGGATCCACCTCCACCTCGAGGATCTTGCTGATCCACGGCACAAGGTTCGGGAGCACTGCTCCGCTCAGCGGGTAGCGCGACCCCGCCATGGTCACATGACCGTCCGCAGTCACTTGAAGGCCCGAGTCTTCGAATCCCCAGCCGTCGAGCGCCGGGACACCGTCGCTCTCCGGCGCCGGCATTCGCGGTACGAACCGCTCACCTGTTTGTCCGCTCATCCCAGACTCCTTGGATCGCACGGGGCATCGGCGGGATCTTTTGGCCGCACCTTTCAGCGGTGCTTTCCGGCACGATGCTCGATTTCATGAGCCGCATAGTAGGTAACCTGAGCTTCGGAGTCAAGGATATGAACGTAATTGTCTCTATTGTAAAGATAGTAAATCCGGAAAATCACACGTTTAAAGCACAGAGAGAACGTAAATCGGGTCCTCCGGGGGCGCGCCTCGGCGCTCAGGATAGGAGCGCGTGGAGCCCTTCGGCGGCAATCCGCCGGAGCTCGGAGGTGGGGACAACCATGACGGCGGCTGCGGTCCATTCGGGGTTGATGCGGACACCCGGCGGAGAGGCGGGGCATCTGTTGACGTCCCAAGTCGCCCCGGTCTCTTGATTCCGGTCGTCGTCCACCGCGACGCCGAGGAACCCGAGGTCGGCACAGATAGCTTCCCTGAGCGCAAAGCCATGGTGTCCTATGGGACCGGTGAACACGAGCGCGTGGAGGTCCCCCATGGCGGCCGCCATGGCGCCCACGGAAAGCCGGATTTGGTATGCGAGGCGGGCGAAGGTTTCGTTTGCACTTTCATCGGCTTCTCCGGGCGCTCCACGCGCATGCGGCGGATCTTCTCCGGGATCCCCGGGAGCGGAACGGAGCGCGGATTGGTCACCGGAGGAAGCCGCCTGCTGCTCGTGGGCGCTGAGCGGCGCCGGGCGATCGGTGCAGGCAACGATCCGGCCGGCGCGGACAGCGGCGAGCGAGATATCCTCTCCCACGTAACAGACGACGATCGCAGGGGCTGAAAGAGGTATCTCGAGAAGCTCCGCCGCTCGGCCGGCGGCAGCCAGCGCGGCAGCCCCGTGAGTCGCAAAGGAGTCCGGTGGAGGATCGTTCCTTTCCGCCGGCCCGAAAGCGGATGGGAGGGGGGCGCGCGCGTGGGGCGGGATCGTACGACTGAAATATGGCTCGGGGACAACCACGTGCGCGCACCCGGGTAGAAGGCGGCGGCCGGCTTCCGCGAGCCGCGCGATACTCCGAGTCCACACCTCCGCGGAAGCAGAGACTGCCGGGCGCTCTGCGGTTCCGGACGGCCCCCCGGCGGAAACGATCACAGGGGCGTCGGAACCGCCGAATGTGGAAGGTGAACGATACGTTACGGCGCTGATCTGCTCCGCGCTCGCGATCGGGAATGGCGGAGTGTCCACAAGATCTGCAACAGCTTGCCGAAGGGCCACAGCCGAATCGGAGGGCTGGTCGCGCGGCTCGACCGAACCGGAGGTTACTGCCGACGTGACTGCCCCGGACGTGATCGATCGAATCGCGTCGGCGAGGGCGAGAGCATTCGACTCTCCGTCGCAGGAACCGTCGTAGGAAAAGAGCTCATACTCAAGCCGAGCTCCACGGTGGGTGAGCGCAAGTATCGTGTACTCGTGGGTGGCCACGCGTGTGCCTCCGCGTTCGCTTAGCCGGGGAAGACGCCGGTAGAGAGATAGCGGTCGCCCCGGTCACAGATGACAGTGACGATGACGCCGTCGGTGCGGCCAATGCGGTCCAAGTCACGCGCGATGCGGAGTGCTACAGCAACGTTCCCGCCGGAGGAGATGCCCGCGAAGATGCCTTCAGTGGCCGCGAGCGCACGCGTCATATCCTCCGCTTCGGCTTTCCCGACCAGCTGCTTCTCATCCAGGCGATTCTCGTCGAAGATGGCCGGCTGGTATTCGACCGGCCATGCGCGGATGCCGGGAATTCCTCCCTCGTCATCGGGACGGACACCCACGATCCGAACCTTTGGGTTCTGTTCCTTTAGGTAGCGGGAGGTCCCCATCAGGGTGCCGGTTGTCCCTGTGGAAGCGACGAAATGGGTGATTCGACCGTCCGTGTCGCGCCACACTTCCGGTCCGGTCGAGTGGTAATGGGATGCCGGATTGTCCGGGTTGCTGAACTGGTCCAGGATGACACCCTGTCCCTCTCGTTCCATCTTCCGCGCAGTGTCGATTGCTTCTTCCATACTCCCTTCGCGGGAGGTCAGGATCAGCTCAGCGCCGTATGCCTTCATGATGGCCCGCCGTTCGACGCTCATGTGCTCGGGCATTACGATGATCATCCGGTAGCCCATGACCGCGGCCGCCATTGCAAGTGCGATGCCGGTGTTGCCGCTCGTAGCCTCGATCAGGGTGTCGCCGGGCTTGATTCGGCCGGTCGCTTGCGCGCTTCGAATCATCCAGTAGGCGGGTCTGTCTTTGACCGATCCTGCCGGGTTGTCACCTTCCAGTTTGCAGAGAACGAGGTTCGAACCGGTGTACAGTTTTCGGAGTCTGACAAGCGGGGTCCCGCCGATGCATTCTTCGATCGTCTTGTAGTTCATTGACTGATACTCTATCGCTCGCTGACCGTCTCGCTCAAGATACAGGTGCCGGCACCCATCGGAGAATCGATGGGAAGTCGGTGGACCTCGGGCAAAGGGTCGCCGGTTTTACTCGAGAAGCTTACTCACGACGGTACGAAATGCGTAGAGGTTCAGGCAAGTGCTCGGTCAACGTGATGCGTGGAACGTCAAGTTCGTGATAGAATCTGCGCACGCCGCCTCGCCGGCGGAACGTGAGGAGGACCTGGATCCGAAACGGGTCGAGCGGGCGGTGATGCTTTCGGTCGATAAGTACTGCTCAGTACGTGCTTCGCTCGCCGGTTCGGTGAAGGTGACTCACTCGCACGAGATCGTCGGGGCGGAGGAGAAGTACCAGGAACTACCGGCAGGAGAGACGTCGCAATGAAGCGTTCCCACGGTTCGAACGAGTACGAGCGGTTCGAAACGGAAGCAGTTCGGCACCAGGCCGAGCGCGGGCCATATCGCGAGCATTCGGTCCCGCTCTATCTCACTTCCAGCTTTCTCTTCGATAGCGCGGAGCACGCTCGAGCGCTCTTTGCCGAGGAGGCAGAGGGTGCCATCTATTCGCGATACAGCAATCCCAACGTGGACGAGTTCATAGGCAAGCTCGCCGCGTTCGAAGGGTGCGAGGACGGCTTGGGTACGGCTACCGGGATGGCGGCGATGTTCGCGAGCCTGGCGGCGTTCCTCGAGGCGGGCGACCACGTGGTCGCTTCACGGGCGATTTTCGGCTCCACGCACCAGATTCTGACGAAGATCCTCTCGCGGTGGGGAATCACCCATACGTACGTGGATCCCGGGGATAACGAGGGATGGGAGCGTGCTATCCGACCGGAGACGAAGATGCTGTTTCTCGAGACCCCTTCCAACCCGGGGCTCGACCTTGTGGATCTGGAGCATGTGGGGCGCCTGGCTGGAGAGCACGATCTCATCCTCAACGTGGACAACTGCTTTGCAACTCCGTACGTGCAGACTCCGGCAACCTTCGGCGCTCACCTCGTGACGCATTCAGCGACGAAGTTCATCGACGGACAGGGCCGAGTTCTGGGGGGAGCACTCCTCGGAACCGCGCCGTTGATCGAGGAGGCGCGTTTCTTCTGCCGCCATACGGGTCCCGCGCTTTCTCCGTTCAATGCATGGGTTCTCTCCAAGAGCCTGGAGACCCTGGCCGTTCGTATGGAGAAGCATGCCGAGAACGCGCGGCTTCTGGCAGAGCATCTCGAGTCGCATCCGGCGACCGGGCGGGTACGCTATCCTTTCCTGCCTTCGCATCCTCAGCGAGAGCTTGCTCGCGAACAGATGCGAAATGGGGGCGGAATCGTCACATTCGAGGTGGAAGGCGGAGGCGATGCGGCGAAGCGTTTTCTAGACAGCCTGTCGATGATCTCTCTGAGCTCGAACTTGGGTGATACGCGCTCCATCGCTACCCATCCGGCTTCTACGACCCACTCGAAGCTCACCGAGGAGGAGCGGGCGGCGGTCGGGATAACGGCCGGGCTCGTGCGCATCTCCGTCGGTCTGGAAGCGTTCGAGGACATCGTCGAGGATGTCGATCGGGCATTGAGCGGGGTGTGAACGCGCTCCGTGGCGTTCCGCGCAAGCACGCGTGTCCGGAAGTCGTATAGAGCGGCCACTCGGGATCTCTGACACCGACTTGTGTGGCGGGAGACCGAAAAGACGTGGAGCCCGGATCGCTTAACGGAGCATGGTGTTGCGGATACGTCCGGCAATAGCGATAATTGACATCAGGATTTCGTCTGATACATAATCCGTCACAACACCAGAGTTCGTGCCGGTCGGGGAGTGTCGCACGCGTCGGTACTTATTCCTCGATGGCGTTGTGAGAGGAGGGCATATGCATCCGGACTTGATGAAGGTACTTGTGACCGCCGCAGGCGCGCTTGTCGTTACCGTCATCGTAATTCTGATCGCGCTACCCCGTGGAAACGGCGAGGTCATCGTTGTGGACCAGACCTACAGTGCAACGGCTGAAGGTTTCGCAGGAGAGATGACGGTGACGATCGGAGTTGCCGACGGCGAGATTGTCTCGGTTTCCGTGGATCACTCTGATACCCCCGACTATGCCAAGCCCGCCATCGACGAGCTCACCGATCAACTCATCGCACGGCAGGAAGCGGACCTGGACGTTGTAAGCGGCGCGACGGGGACTTCTCGGGGTTTCATTGAAGCAGCAAGACAGGCCGTTGAGAAGTTCCGAGAGTAGCCCAACCGGCCCCGGGCCCCCGGTCGCCCCTACCCGGCCTCACGTGTCGACCTGGCACGGAAGAGCGCACGAGGATCCTTACGCATGGCTCCGCGATCCCGATTGGCGTGAGGCGATGCTGGACCCCTCCCGGCTCTCTCCTGAGATCCGCGACTATCTCGAAGCGGAGAATGCCTATACCGAAACGGCGCTCGCACCCGTTTCTGAGTTGCGCGAAAAGCTGTTCGGCGAGCTTCGGGCGCGCATCAAAGAGGACGATAGCAGCGTTCCCAAGCCTGATGGGCCCCACGAGTATTATGTCCGCTACCGTGAGGGTGGGCAGCATCCGCTCATATGCCGCAGGGCGCGCCACGTGGACGGCGGGCGGGGGAAAGATAGCGACGCCGAAGCGGTGCTCCTGGACGGCGACGCGGAGGCGAAGGATGCGGAGTACTTCGAGCTCGGCGAGTGGGCGCACAGTCCGGACCATCGGTATCTGGCGTACGCCGCGGACTATAGCGGCGCCGAGGCACACTCCATCCGCGTTCGCGACCTGAGGAGCGGAGAGGTCCTCGAGGACCGGATCGAGCACGCGGCCGCCAATCTCGTATGGGCCGACCCCGCCCCCACCCCGGACCCGGCCCCCACCGCCGGGCCGGCCCCCACCGCCGGG
>PWGF01000467.1 GCA_003554375.1 Spirochaetaceae bacterium | reverse complement strand
GGGGCCGTGGGCTGTCTCGTTCTGCTCGCCGGGTGCTCCCAACGCCTCATGCAGCTCCCGCATCTCGTAGCCTGCGGCCTTAACGATCCGGCTCCCCAGATCGTGGCTGATATGGAGCGTGGGAATGTCTGCGACGGTATCGATGCGATCGAATGGACTCCGGCCCGGGGCGAGCGAGACGAGCTCCCACGGGCGCATATCCTCCGGGGAGCGGGCGTGTTGCGGGCCGCGCACAACAAGGAGCGCCTCGGCGCCCGCCGCCCGGGCGTTCCGTGCCTTTTCCTGGAGCGCGGCGTGAGAGGATAGCTGCATGCGCCCGTATGCGCCGACGGGCTCGTCGAGCCACGGCTCGTACCGAAAGGCGAGCGCTACCTTCCCCTCCAGGTCGAGCTCTTCCATGTCGCTCCAGCTGCGATCGGGGGCGTCGACGGCATATCCTGCAAACGCCAGGGGGCCCGAAGCTTCGCCGGTTTCGGAGAATGGGGTGATGCGGTAATCGTCGCCGAGCTTGGGTTCCGGCAACTCGATCTCGGGGGGCTCGGCGCTACCGGCATCGGAGGCGGCCGTCAGCGCGAGGGTTGCTTTCTCCTTGGGAAAGTCGTGTCGATAGAGCGTGAGATCTTGGTAGTAACTTTCGGCGCCGGGGGCATGCTCGAGGCCCAGGTGGGCGAACCGCTTTGCTATGAAGCGTTCGGCTTCGGCGATGCCGGTGCTCCCGAGGCCGCGACCTTCGCGCGCCGGAGCGGCAAGGAAGGCGGCGTCGCGTTCCAGTGCCGCTTTGGGGTCGGCCGGGATGGTGCGTGCCGCCTCTTCAGGGTTTGCTTCCGCGAGCTGAGCCGGATGTTCGAGCTCGATCTGAGGCACTCCTTCGTGCATCTCTATCCGGCCGGCCAGGTAGATCTCCTGGCCGACCAGATGCGCCTCGGGGCCGGCGGGGTAGCGCGCAAGGAACGCCGGGCGGTCGGATTCCCAGATGACCGCATCGAAACGAGGAGTCTGAGGATGCGGACTCCCGAGGTTGAGAAACGTCGGGCGCCCGCCTATGTGCTCCGCCATGGTGGCGTCGGCAACGACTCCGCGGACCGCGTGGACCGTGCCTGCGAAAGCTTCCGGATCGTCCCAGACCGTCTCCCATGAAACCGCCTCGTCCCGGAGCTCATCCGCGGAGGGGGGGCTGCCGAAAAGCGTGCCCAAGCCGAGCGGCGCGCGGGCGATAACGAGGGCAACGACGAGGACTATAACGAGTCCCCCGCCTGCGATCGCGCGAACTGTGCTGTTCCGGGCACCGTGTCCCACCAACCGGTCGAAGAATCGCACGAGCATAGTTCCTATTGTGCAACCGAGGCGTGCGGCGTGTCACTACCTGCGGCCGGCACCGCGGCGGCACCCCGGGGTGTCGCCCCGAGGGCGCCCCGGCCGCAGCCCGGCGGCCCGCACCGCGGCCGCCGCCCCGGTGGCATTCACCCCGGGGTGTCGGCCCCGGCGGCGCCTCGGCTGCCCTGGCAGGCCCTCAACCCCGCCCCTGTTCGAAAATATCAAGAACAGTCATGCCACAATCATCGCCGGCCTTCGGTTTTTCCCCTATACTCGCCTCACTATGAGCACTTCAAGAAAACGCTACGCAATCGTGGGGACCGGCGGACGGAGCTATATGTTTGCCGAAGGCCTGGCCGATGGTTTTCGTGAGTATGGCCGGCTCGTCGCTCTCTGCGACACCAACCGGACCCGCATGCGCGTGATGAATGAGCGGCTCGTTGCCGAGTACGACCACGATCAGCTGCCGGAATACCGGCCCGATGAACTCGAACGAATGCTCGCCGACAATACTGTCGACACGCTCATTGTGACCTCCATCGACCGCACGCACCACCAGTATATCACGCGGGCAATGCACGCCGGCTGCGATGTGATCACCGAAAAGCCGAGGACGACGGATGCCGAGAAGGCGCGCAGCATCCATCGTGCGATTGCCCGGACCGGGCGAAACCTCACGGTAACCTTCAACTACCGCTATGCCCCGCGCAACAGCACGGTCAAGGAGGTGCTGCAGTCAGGTGCGATCGGGGAGGTGAAGAGCGTGCATTTCGAATGGCTGCTCGACACGCGTCACGGTGCCGACTACTTCCGGCGTTGGCACCGGGACAAGCGGAATTCGGGCGGGCTCATGGTGCACAAGGCGACCCATCACTTCGATCTGGTGAACTGGTGGCTTGCTAGTCGCCCCATTGAGGTCAGCGCGTGGGGCGACCTTGTATTCTACGGCCGGGCGAACGCTGAAGCCCGCGGAGAGACGCGGTTCTACGATCGCGGCACCGGGCGTGCCGTTGCCCGTGACGATCCGTTCGCCTTGGACCTTTCAGCGAGCGGGAAGATCAATCGGCTTTCAGCGAGCGAGAAGCTCAAGCGGCTCTATCTCGACGCCGAGCACGAGGACGGCTACCTGCGTGATCAGAGTGTATTCTCCGACGGTATCTCGATTGAGGACGATGTAGGGGTTTTGGTCCGCTACGAGAGCGGTGCGGTCATGACATACCACCTCACCGCGTACTCGCCGTGGGAAGGCTACCGGGTGATGTTCAACGGCAGCCAAGGACGGCTGGAGTACGAGGTTGTCGAGGCCTCCTACGTCTCCGGCGGCCAGGAGGACCACAACGCCGGCGGTGGGACGGAAAACGGTGTCGGCGGACCCGTGGAACCGGTCCGGATCAGCGTTCAGCGCCACTGGAGCCATCCCGAGCAGGTCGTTGTGGAGGAAGGTTCCGGGGAAGGAGGACATGGCGGCGGCGATAGACGGCTACTCCACGATGTCTTGGTCGGTTCCGGGGATGACCCGCTCGGGCGCGCAGCAGACCATATTGCCGGAACCGATTCGATCCTGACCGGAATCGCCGCGAACCTCAGCATGGCGCGAAACCGGCCGATCGACGTGGAAGCCCTGCGGGAACGGGTTATGAGCGGTTGAGCGCACGCCATTCGCTTGGTGCCGATCCATGGATGCTGCGGAACGCACGGGAGAAAGCCGCTATCTCGCTGTAGCCGCACGCAGCGGCGATCCGTTCAGTGGGCATGTCGCTGTTGGCCAGCAAATAGCGGGCGCGGCGCATCCGAGTCTCGGCGAAGACTGCGCGGGGTGTCCGCCCGAGGACGCGATTGAAGATGCGACGCACGTGTCCTTCCGAGTAGCCGAGCGTGGCCGCGACATCCGCGAGCCGGGCTCCCTCACTAAGGTGTTCTCCGTACCAGGAAAGGGCGCGATCAACTACTTTGCGCTCACGCCATGTTTGGGAAACCACTGAATCGACGAGGGCGGGCTCCGACTCGAATACGCGGAGCACAATCCGGTCGGCGAGCTCGCGAGCGCGCAGCGGGATCAGCGGATCGAAGCCGGCAAGCCGCCGGTCAAGCTCGGAAGCATCCGCCAAGATCTCCACAAAGAAATCTCCCGGCATCCGCACCGAAAGGGAGCGATTTGTCCCGCACACCTGGTTCAGCATCCACGGCACGTCATCGAAGTGGAAGACCGCCACTGAGCACGGACGATTGCGGCGCCCGGTCCAGCCGTGCGGATACTCGGGCGGAAAGATCCAGAGACATTCCCGCTGGAACGTACCGGTGCTATCCGGGAACACCGGGGCGCATTCGCCGTTTGTGACCGCCTGAAACTCCCAGTAGGGGCGGGCGTACGGCGGGACCGGTCTGCTGAAGTAGTCACGTGTTCCGCGACCGATGTAATGAACCACGCCTTTGAGCTTTGGGCCGGTGTTTGAATTTGTCAAGCGCCGGCGGTTATCCTCTCAGGGGAAACGCAGTTCGCAGGCTGCTGCATACCCGCCAAGAATGGCGCTGCGGATGGCAGCGCCGTTGGACGCTACGAGCGGAAAGCGGCGGCGAGTGCCCACCCTGAGCGGTCGCCTGAGATCGTGGTGGCCGAGTGGGAGGGGAGTGAGCACTCGTTTCTTCGTGTTCTGGCCGCCGTCGCAGAACCGTGCCGGTCCAAACGGGTTTGCCCTGGCCGCGGCCTCCGTTCCGCGGCGCCGGCGCGGCGATCAAGCAGGCGGAAGAGGATGCTCAGACGTGTACCACGATGAGATACACGCCGAGCGCTATGAGCCCGGCATCCGTGACCCACTTGAAGGCGGGGGTCGAAAGCTTGCTTGCGATATAGCCGCCGATGCGGATCGACACAAAGGCGACCGGGACGAAGGGAAGGGCGCGGAGGGCGCGCTCGCCGTTCACTACGCCGGTCTGGAGATGGAGCATGAGCGCGGTGAGAGCGAATATGAGAAAGAATAGCTGAACGTTAGCTTTCGATGTTCTCCGATCGGTATTCGTGTTGTAGAGATAGGCGACGATCGGCGGGCCGCCGCTGCTGAAAGCCCCGGAGATGAAACCGGAGAGCATGGCAAACCCGTATCCGAGACCCGGTACACGCATAATCGAGCGTAGATGATCCTCCGCGAACGCGCTCACCAGAGTCAAGGCGATGACGACAAATCCGAGGGTGATCATGATGAGTGACTCCGGTTGCGTCTGGAGAAAAACCGCTCCGGCCGGGATGAACACGACTCCCACCAGGAGAAGCGGAATGACGCTTCGGAACGCGATCTCCCGGCGGTGGAGCCAGACGTTGTAGAGCATGAGGAGCGGCCCTATGATGAGGTTCATCCCGACCGCCGTGGCCGGAGAGTAGAGCAGCGATATCAGCGGAACCGAAACCACGGCAAATGCAAAGCCCACCATCCCGTGGGTAACTCCGGCGAGCGCGTATATTGCTACAAGGAGGAGTGCCTCGTCGACCATCGCCGGAGGATAGCATGCTGTCCGATGCGGCGGAACCCATATCGAGCAGCTTCGAAGGACCTCCGGCCGGGATTAGCCCGTCTGGGGATCGTTGCCTTCCATCAGCTCCGGGAACTCGTAGTATGTTCGTCCGGAATCGGAAACCTCCAAGCGTACCCGCGTTCCGTCTACGAGGCCGTTCAACACTTCCTCAGCGGCATGCACGGACAGTCCGGATTCCGCCACGACTTGGGAGACGGTCAACACCCCGCTGTTACGCGCTGCGAGTCGGAACACCAAGGAATCCAACTCGCCGTTTGGTCTGGAGCTGCCGGAGTTCTCCGGAATACTGGAAGGTGCCGGGGAGTCGCTTCCGAGTTCTGCTCGTTGTCCGTGCTCGCTAGGCCGTTTGCTCCCCTCTATCCTATTGTTGCGGAAGAGGAGAAGGCCGGCAGTTCCGGCAATGGCTAGAAACGGGAGAAGCATTGCGATTAGGTGTACAAAGCTCACTCCATGATGCATCATAGTGGGCCTCCTGCTACTATACCCCCCTAGGGTATGAAGCAAGATACGGTTCATTGGGGCTTGTGTCAACTGCGAGGAGGTGGAGGCGTCTTCGGTGGCGGCTGTAGTTCGTCAGGACAGCGCTACAACACCACAACGCGAACCGAGGCATGTAGCCATGCTCTTGGCCTTTTTCCAACGAGACTATAGCTCTCTCCGTAGGGTGTGTGAGTAGATGGTGCCGGGGTGAAGCAATCGACGTACACGAGCGGCGACGATAGGTGTTATCCTAACGTACAAGGACGTCAAAGGGCTTGACCCAGGAGCCCGGATGGACGAGTAGCTGGTGACGAATCACCTGAGAGAACAAGGAGGTACATATGGGCTTTGCGCTTTCCGAGATGAGTGTGACGAGCAGCGCATTCCAATTCCGGGGGCAGATACCGAAGCGCTACAGCGGCGAGGGCCAGGACCTGTCGCCGCCTCTGGCGTGGTCGGCAGCACCGAAAGGGACGCAGTCGTTTGCCGTGATCTGTCACGACCCGGACGCACCGCTGGTGCAACCGGGAACGTATGGGTTCGTGCATTGGGTGCTCTACGATCTGCCCGGGACAAGCACGGGTCTTGCCGAGGGTGCCTCTGAAGGAACGGCCGGCGTCAACGATTTCGGCAAGCCGGGCTACGGAGGCCCGATGCCGCCCGGCGGCCACGGGCCACATCACTACTTCTTCTGGGTTCTGGCTTTGGACCGCTCGTTGGGACTCAAAGCCGGCCTGACGATGTGGCAGTTCCTGGAAAAGGCGGAACCCCACATCATCGGCATGAATCGCATTGTGGGCGTATACGAGCGGTAGGCCTTCCCGGCAGGAGGAGTCCAGCGAAAGCCCGGGCCGAGCGTCACCCAGGCGAGGGGCGCTTCCGGCGCTCCGGGCTTGCAGGCTTCCGGCTTTCCGGGCTTCCGACCGCGGCAACCCGGTCCCGGCCGTTACTCCGTTTGCCCGCCAGGAGAGCGTTGATCCACGGGCAGATATTCTTCATGGAGCGTGCCGGTGTAGATGGCACGCGGGCGGAAAATCCGGTTGTGATCGAGATATTCCAGAACGCGGGCGCACCACCCCGCGACACGTGACACTGCGAAGATCGTGGTGTAGAGGTGCTCAGGGATACCCATGCTCCGGTATACGATGCCGGAGTAGAAGTCCACGTTGGGGAATACTTTCTTGGTGCTCCCCAACACGGATACGACCTCCTCTTCTAGCTTTTTGGCTGTCGCGTATATGGGTTGGATCTCTTCATTGTTTTCAGCCAGCATCCCGGCAAGCGGGCCAAGGATTCGTGCGCGAGGGTCGTACGCCTTGTAAACCCGGTGCCCGAATCCCGGGACTTTTCGCTTCTGCTCCCGGGCCTTCTGGTACCACTCGGACACGTTCTCCGGCCCGCCGATCTCCTCGAGCACTTGAACTACCTCCACATTGGCTCCGCCGTGCAGCGGGCCGCTGAGCGCCGCCACTCCCGAGCCGATGGCGAAGTAGATATCGGAGAGCGTCGAAGCCACGACCATGGCAGCGAAGGTACTGGCGTTCATGCCGTGGTCCGCGTGCAGTATAAGCGACACGTCCATGATTCGCTCTTCGAGCGGTGTGGGGCGGCGGCCTGTCAGCATGTAGAGATAGTTGCCTGCGAAGCTCAGGTCCGGAAGCGGCTCTACCGGCAGCCGTCCTTCCCGGATGCGGCCGATCGTACCCGCTACGCTTGCGACCCCTCCGAGGAGGTTGTAGCAGCTCTCGATCTCTTCCGAGCTCAATGTGCCGGGCGATGCGGTGGACGGCTTGTCCGCAGTGTGTCCCGTGAACTCGAATATCGGTCGCTCTTCTCCGGTCGGCGGCGTCTCCATCGGGATGGAGTCCTCGTCCGCGGCAATACTGGAGGATATCTCCTCCAAAAGGGGATCCTTGTCGCGGAATGTCTGCTTCTGGCGCATGAGATTGACGCCGAGCCTGAGCGCGGCCATGGGAGCCATCTCCTCTACCGGAAAGCTGAAGAGGAGCCGCTGTGTGCGGGGGATAACCATCTTGCGCCGGAGAAGGTTCTGGAAGCGTGCGAGCTCCGTGCCTGTGGGCAGCCGGCCGTGAAGAAGCAGATACGAGGTTTCCTCGAATGTCGAGTAGGCACAGAGATCGAAGAGATCGTACCCCCGGTAGATGAGCGTTCCCTTCGTCCCGTTCACATACCCTATCTTGGTTTCTGCCGCGATCGCTCCCTCGAGTCCGGGCCCTACGGTACAATGGACCGGCCATTCGACTTTGCTGGTCAGCTCCGGCTCGGGCTCCGTGTCGGTCTCCTGGTACGCTTTCTCTTTGGCCTGCAGGATCACGTCGCGTACCCGATCCAGTTGCTTGGCTTCTGATTGACTCTTGTTCTGCTTCATTCTTCTCCCCTCCGACTTTGATGTGTCCGTGCCACTGCGGATGGTTCCGCCGGCGGCGCTTTGCAGCGCAATAGCCGTGAACCATGTTCCGGAGACCGGACACCTGGATAACGTACTGTATGGCAGTGTCTTGTGAAAGCCGGAACGAAAGCATGCCGGCTCAACAGTGACGACGCGATTCTATCACGTGTTGGCTTTTTCTGCCGAGCCGGCTTTTGCCTGGCGCCAAGGCACACGCAGTTGGACAACGCGCCCGGAGGCGCGGCGGCGAGTGCCCGGCCTTGGAGTCTTGCCGGGGGGCCTTGCCGGTGTAGTCGGGGGAGCGCTGCGTTCAGAGGTTTCTCGCCGCCGCGGGGGGCCCGTACCGACCCGACGGGCGTTTGTTTCCCGGTGGCGGGAGTCACGGCACATTGAGTGCCGCCGCGTTACAGACCGCCGTGCTACGTGCCGGCAAAGGAGTCGAGATTCTCAGATAGCACGATCTCGATCGGCATGAGCATCTCGCTTTGCATCGAAGCTCCGAATACGACGTGATGGGCAAGCATGGAGGCCGCTTCGTACCCCTGTTGCTCCGGCTTCTGAGATATCACGACGTCGATACGGCCTGAACGCAGGAGCTCCGCGTTTTGGGGGAGGAGGTCGTACCCGACGAGCGGCGGATGCCCCGAAAACCCGATCCGGTCCAGTGCCTCCAAAACGAGTGCCGAGGCGGCGTTGGTGACGAAGACCGCGCCAAAATCGGGCAGGAGCGCGGGCAGGCGCCTGCTCAGGTCGCCCACGTACGCAGAGTCGCCCTGGTCGGCCAGAATAAGCTCGGCAAGTCGCGCATCGGATGTTCCGTCCCAGTAGTTTCGAAACCCGGCGGCGCGTTGAAGCAGGTGCTCGTCGGAATCGCCGAAGGTAATCGAAGCCACCGAGCGACATTCGGGACGCCGGACCATGTGCGTGAGCCTCCCTGCCACCATGCCCCCTTGGAAGGGGTCCTGTCCCACGAACGGCACACCGGAACCGTGGAGGCGCGAGTCGAAGCTGACCGCCGGGATCTGATGGCGGGTTATGATCTCAGTGAGCTGGTCCTGAGCCTCGCGCGAAACAACGGGTGCCACGAGGAGACCGTCGGGGACGCGGCGCTCGTATTCGAGGGAGCTGCCGCCTGCTTGGTGTCCCGCGCGATCGGCCGGTGCCGTAGCCTCCTGAACGTGGGCGCGGGTGTTTCCCGCCGCGCGTTGGAACTGGGAGTCCGCAGGGATGCCCAAGCTTGTCGCTTCCACCTGCTCTCGAAATGTGCGCTCATCGTGCCGGTCGAACACGCGGTGTCTGATAACGAGGTTCTGGACCGGAAGACGCTCAAGAGCCCGGTGGATCCCGTTGAGCGGCAACCGCCAGTAGCCTCCGTCTGCGTCCTGGGCCGGCGTCATAAGATCGATCAGATAGGTCTTCTTTCGTGAAAGATTGCGAGCATGCACGTTGGGCTGATACCCGAGCTCTTCGAGCGCGGCGAGAACGCGCGAGCGCGTTTCTTCGGCTACGCGGCCGCGCTCATGGAGAACCCGGTCAACTGTTCCGATTGAGACCCCGGCATGCCGGGCAACGTCCTTTACCGTAACCACGTGAGTACCCTATCTGTGTGTCGCGGACCGTGTCCATCTACCGGCGCCGGTGCCGCCACGCTGTTCGGCGCCGGTAGCATGTCTGTTAACTGCCCGAGAAGCGGTAGTACGCCTCGTTCCAGCGAAGCTTCTCCTCGATCGTCTCCACGCTCGACTGCTCATCGATCACGACGGCCTCGATGCCGGTCATCCGGGCATAGTCGAGCAGCTGTTCGCGGCTCACGGTGTCGGTATACACGGTATGGTGCGCACCGCCCGCCAGCATCCATGCCGTGGCGGAGGTTTTGAGACTCGGGAGCGGTTTCCATAGAATACGCGCTACCGGCAGATTGGGCATAGGTTCAGACGAAGGGACCGCATCCACTTCGTTGAGCACCATCCGGAAACGCCGGCCCAGATCCACAAGCGTTGCGTTTCTGCCTCGGCCGGTCCGTCCGTCGAAGACCGCACGCACCGGGTCACTCTTCCCGCCGATACCCAAAGGATGGATCTCGACCCGCGGCGTTTCTCCCGCTATGCTCGGACATATCTCCAGCATGTGCGCCCCGAGCACCAAGCTCTCCTCGCCCTGGTAGTGATAGGTGTAGTCCTCCATAAATGAGGTTCCGGCGGCCCGGCCCGCTTCCATTACCTTGGCAGCGCGGAGCAGCGCCGCGGTTTTCCAGTCGCCTTCCGCGGCAAAGCCGTATCCCCGTTGCATGAGCCGTTGCGGGGCGAGGCCCGGGAGCTGGTCCAGCCCGTGGAGATCCTCGAATGTCGTGGTGAACCCGGTGAATCCGCCCTCCTCTAGGAAGGAACGAATCCCGAGCTCCTGTCTTGCCGCGTAGCGAAGAGCCTCGTGCCGCTCGCCTCCGGGGAGAAGCTCGGGCGTTACGGAGAACTCGTTTCGGTACTCTTCGACCGTGTTGTCTATATCCGAATCCGGGACCGCGTTTAGGTACTCAACCAGGTCTCCAACGCCGAAGCCTTCGACGGCATAGCCAAAGGTAGTACGAGCGCTGACCTTGTTGCCTTCGGTCACTGCTACGCGCCGCATGTTGTCTCCGAACCGCGCAATGCGTCCGTGGTGCGCATCGTAATGGGCCAGCGCCACGCTCGCCCAGGCTCCCAGATCGCTCTGTACCCCCGGCTCTTCCCAGTGTCCTACGATGATCTTGCGGTGCTTTCCGAGCTGGGTAGCCGAAAACTCGAATTCGCGTCCTCCGTGGGCGGATTGGTTCAAATTCATGAAGTCCATGTCGATGGTGCTCCACGGAATCTCCCGGTTGTACTGGGTATGCAGATGGCAAAGCGGCTTTGTAAGCTCCTGCAGTCCGGGAATCCACATCTGCGCCGGGGAGAACGTGTGCATCCAGGCTATCACGCCGATGCATCGGTCGGTTGCGCTTGCTTCTCCCAGGGCCCGGGAGACGGCGTCGGATGTGGTGAGTACCGCCTTGTGTACCACCGACACCGGTATGCGCTTGCTTTCGTTGAGGCCGCGAACGATTGTCTCGGCGTGCTGCTTGACCTCCTTGATTACTTCCGGACCGTAGAGGTGTTGGCTGCCGGTCACAAACCATAGCTCGAGCTCGCCCGTTTTGCTTCCTGCGATCATAGCTGTTCCTCCGTCTTCTCCGTGCGTCCTGAAGCGGTCGCCGCCGTTCCGGCGCTGACGGGAGGCTGCTGGTAACAAGGGCTGCTCTCCGCCTCCGAATCGGCTCCCGCCGCTCCTGCTTGTCAGAACTCGCAACTCGTCCTACACTGCGAGGTGCGAGGCGTGTACGTACACATTCTCCGGTGAGCGTGTACGTACACACGCTTTCATCATAGGGTGCCGTGCCGCGGCTGTCAAACGGGTGGTGATGAGGGGAGGGACGGCACCTACGTTATCAAGGAGGCTTGTTGTGGCTTCGCAATATACGATCGGCATGGACTTCGGGACGAACTCGGTACGGGCGCTTGTCGTGCGGCTCCCGGACGGCGAGGAGATCGCATCGTACGTGCAGGACTATCGCTATGGAAACCATGGTGTGATCGAGGAGGCCGGCTCGCCGAACTTGGCGCGTCAGCATCCTCAGGATTACGTCGACGGGGCCGAGATGGCCATCCGGGGGGCGCTGGAAGCCGCGCGTGGGGATGCAGGCTTTGCGCCGGAGAGGGTTATTGGGCTTGGCGTCGACACCACCGGAAGTACGCCGATGCCGGTCGACGAAGAGGGAACGCCGCTGGCTTTCAAGTCTGAGCTCGAGCGACATCCTGCCGCGCCGGCGTGGCTCTGGAAGGATCACACCTCTGTTGCTGAGGCTGAGGAGATCACGAGCTACGCCCGCACTGTGCACCCCGAATACCTGGCCAAGTGCGGCGGAGTATACTCTTCGGAGTGGTACTGGTCCAAGCTTCTTCACTGTGCGCGGACGGCACCCGAGGTATTTGCCGCGAGTCACACCTGGCTCGAGATAGCTGACTGGATCCCGGCTCAGCTGTGTGGAATCGATCGGCCGGAAGAGATCAAGCGGAGTATCTGCGCCGCCGGTCATAAGGCTATGTACAACCCGCAGTGGGGTGGCTACCCGGAGGCCGGTTTCCTGGAAGCGCTTCACCCCGAGCTTGGCCGGATTCGACGGACGTTACCGGATACCTGCTACAGCGTACAGGAGCCGGTGGGTGCGCTTTCGGCGGCATGGGCGGAGCGGAGCGGCCTCCCTCGCGGCATTCCCGTGGCCGTGGGAGCCTTCGACGCACACCTGGGAGGTGTCGGCGCAGGGATTCGCCCTGGAGTGTTGGTAAAGAATATCGGCACATCTACGTGCGATGTGATGGTGCAGCCCTTTGGGCGGCCACTGGAGGACATCCCCGGCCTCTGCGGCATCGTCCCGGAATCGATTTTGCCGGGAGCGCACGGGCTCGAGGCCGGACAAAGCGCTGTGGGGGATATCTTTAACTGGTTTGTGAGCCATCTCCAGCCGGGTGGCCCGGAGGTGGGTACCCATCAAACACTGAGTCGTCAGGCAGCCGAGGTGCCGGCAGGCGCCGGCGGCCTCCTCGCGCTCGACTGGCACAACGGCAACCGCACCATCCTGGTCGATCAGCGGCTGACAGGTATGATCGTGGGACTTACGCTGCATTCGCGCCCGGAGGAGATCTACCGCGCTCTGATCGAATCGACGGCGTTCGGTGCCCGTACCATTCTGGAGCGATTCGAAGAGTACGGGGTGAACGTCGACGAGATTGTGAGCTGCGGCGGCATTCCGAAGAAGAACCCGCTTTTCATGCAGATCTACGCCGATGTCCTGAAGCGGCCCCTCAAGATCTCGCGAAGCGATCAGACTGCCGCGCTCGGGAGCGCTATCGCCGGCGCGGTGGTCGCCGGGAGCGCCGCCGGGGGCTACGACACGTTCGACGACGCAGTGGCACGGATGACCGGGACCCTGGAGCAGGTCTATGAGCCGAACCCGGACGACGCCGCCATATACGACGAGCTCTACGCGCTCTATAGACAAGCGCATGACGCGTTTGGAGGCGTGCGCGGCGATGTAGATTTCTCACAGCTCATGAAGGAGCTTATTCGAATTCGAGACGAGCGCCGGTAAACGACGGCACACTATCGAAGGAGGGACGGAATGACGCAGCAGGCACTACGCGAGGCCGTCGTCCGCGCCAATCAGGAGATCGTCTCGGCAGGGCTGGTGCTCCTGACTTGGGGGAACGCGAGCGCGGTCGACCGGAACAGCGGCCTCATGGCTATCAAGCCCAGTGGAGTGGACTATAACGACCTGACTCCCGGGCAGATTCCTCTGGTACGGATCTCCGACGGAGCCGTGGCCGAAGGAGAGCTCAAGCCGTCCTCCGATACCGAGACGCATCTTGTCCTCTATCGGAGCTTCCCCAACGTGGGAGCCGTTGTGCATACCCACTCACACTACGCAGTCTGCTTTGCGCAGGCGGAGGAACCGATCCCGTGCCTCGGGACTACGCATGCCGATCACTTCCTTACGGATATCCCGGTAACGCGGCGGCTCAGACCGGAGGAGATCGAGGGCGCCTACGAGAACGACACCGGCGTCGTCATAGCGGAGCTCTTCTCGGACGGCGGGTACGATGCCGAGCCCACTCCGGGCGCGTTGGTCGCCCAGCATGGGCCGTTCGCGTGGGGGCCGGATCTCCGGCACGCCGTCGAGAACGCCATTGTCCTGGAGGAGGTCGCGCGGATGGCGTACCACACATGCCAGATCGCCCCGGGCGTGGAACGCGCGGATCGTACGCTCGTGGAGCGGCATTTCTTCCGCAAGCACGGTGCGGGCGCATACTACGGGCAACAGTAGAGGCGAAGCAAGTTTGTGGTTTGAGCTGGACGAAACCGGGAGCCGGCAGACCCAGCAGCTGTTCCCCGGCTTCGAAGATACAGCGTGAAAGGAGCACAAGACTATGCCAAAGATAACCTTCATCGGCGCGGGGAGCCTGGTGTTCACCCGTGACCTCTGTAACGACGTTTTCCTCACCCCCGCTCTCTCTGACGGGACCATATCGCTCATGGATATCGATCCCGGACGCCTTGCTCAGGCAAAGCAGGTCGTCGACTCCCTTGCGGAGAAGACGGGGGCCGCTGCTCGGGTAGAAGCCACCGAGGATCTCCGGAGCGCGATTGCAGGGGCGGATTACGTTGTTACGACCTTTCAGCAAGGCGGGCTCGAGGCGTATGCGCTCGACATCGAGATACCGGAACGGCATGGTGCCGGCCAGTGCGTAGGGGATACGCTTGGACCGGGGGGTGCTTTTCGAGCGCTCCGGACGATTCCCGTGATGCAGAGAATCTGTCAAACCATGGACGAGGTGGCTCCGGACGCGCTATTGCTGAACTACGTGAATCCGATGGCGGCGGTGTGTTGGGCGATCGACCGGCTTACCGGGAGACCGCACATCGGGTTGTGCCACAGCGTGCAGGGAACGAGCCGGATGCTTGCCGAGTGGGCGGATGTGCCGTTCGAGGAGATCTCGTTCCAGTGCGCAGGGATCAACCACCAAGCCTTTTTCCTGGAGTTCCGGCGGGGGAGCGTGTATGGGGAAGATCTCTATCCACGGATTCGGGAAGCGGCTGCGCGTCCGGAGATCTACGCAAAGGAGCCCGTCCGGATCGAGATCATGAACAGCTTCGGGTACTTCGTAACGGAGTCAAGCGGTCACGCAAGCGAATACCTGCCGTATTTTCGCAAGAGCGCCGAGCAGATAGACCAGGAGCTTGTCCCCAAGTTTGCCGACGAAGGCCACCACTGGCTGAACTATGGGCGTACCGGCGGCTACCTCCGGCATTGCCGGGAACGGGAAGCCGCCTACCAGGCGGAGTTCGATCAGATCCTTGGAGAACCGGCGCGGGCCGAGCGTGGAATCGAGTACGGGAGTTACATCATGGAAGCCATGGAGACACGTACCCCTGTCGTGGTTCATGGAAATGTCCCGAACCGTGGTCTTATACAGAACCTCCCGTATGGCTGTTGCGTGGAGGTGCCGTGCGTCGTCGACGGAGCAGGAGTGCGGCCCACCGCTCCGGGACGCCTCCCGCCGCAGCTTGCCGCGCTCAACCGCACCAACATAAACGTCCAGGAGCTTATCGTAGAGGCTGCCGAGCATGGCGACCTGGATGCAGTCCACCATGCCGTGGCTCTCGATCCCATGACCGGTGCCGCCTGCACCCTCGAGCAGATCCACGCCATGGTCGCCGAGCTGTGGGAGGCGCAGAAGCATTGGCTACCGCAGTTTCCGGGCGGTGGATAGAGGTCCGGGAGTGATATGGAATGGGAGAATGTTCGAACGCGTAGGCATCGGTTTGAGCCGGGCCGCGGCCGCTCGATCAACTGCTCCTCGCCGGCTGCGGGGCGAATGCCGGCCCAACGATGAAATTGGGAGCTCTGTTTGACAGCGACCGGGGCCTATGGTAGCATTGCGTTAACGATCACGCACGCTGTTACGTGGTGCGTGTACGTAAACGCACGGGCCACGCTACAAGGGCTTCGCGGCTCGATGGGTGGCTCCGTGCGTGAAGCACATAGGATGGAGCCGGAAGATGCTATTCGGTGTGGATTACTATCCTGAGCACTGGCCGGAAACGCGGTGGGAGGAGGACTGTCGCCTCATGTCCGCCGCCGGGCTTAGTTTGGTGCGGATTCTCGAGTTCGCCTGGAGCAGACTCGAGCCTGAGGAAGGGCGGTACGATTTCTCCTGGGTGGAGCGCTTTCTGAATCTGCTGGAACAGCACGGGTTGCAGTTCGTCCTCGGGACGCCCAGTGCAACTCCCCCCAAGTGGCTTGTGGACAAGGATCCAAGCATACTTCCCATCGATGAGTCCGGTCGTACCCGGGGATTCGGCTCGCGAAGACACTACTGCTTCAGCAACTCCAACTACCGCGAACATGCGGCCCGCATTGCGGAAGAGCTGGCTAAGCGTTTCGGCAATCACCATCTGCTGGTGGCGTG
Organism: Spirochaetaceae bacterium; assembly: GCA_003554375.1. Classification (GTDB taxonomy): domain Bacteria; phylum Spirochaetota; class Spirochaetia; order DSM-27196; family SKKC01; genus PWGF01. Next base: position 7,708 of record PWGF01000467.1, on the reverse strand, counting down.
GCAGACGGACAACGAGTTCGGTTGTCACAACACGGCGCTCTCCTTCACGCCCGAGGCGCATGCCGGATTCATCGACTGGCTCAAACGCAAGTATCAGGACATAGAAGCCCTCAATGAGGCGTGGGGCAGCGTTTTCTGGAGCCAGGAATACCGTTCGTTCGACGAGGTGATCCTTCCTTCACACACCGTGGCCCGGGATCCGGGCGCTTCGGCCCCGGACTCCATGGTAGCTCAGGGGCATAACCCGGGGTTGCTTCTGGATTTTCAGCGGTACTCCACGGACGCCATAATTGCGTTCCATCAGGCGCAGGTGGATGCGATTCGCCGGCATTCGGACCCTCCGGTCACGCACAACTTGATGGGGGACTTCCCGGATATCGACTATCACCGGCTCGGGAGCCATCTGGACTTCGTGTCGTGGGACAACTATCCGAGCTTCGAGTGGGGCCGGGCGCCGTACAACGTAGTAGGGTTCCGCCATACGCTGATGAGAGGACTCAAGCGTCGCCCATTCTGGGTCATGGAGCAGCAGAGCGGACCATGTGGCTGGCGAATGCTCGGGGATACTCCCGCACCAGGAGAGATCGGTCTCTGGTCGCTTCAAGCCGCAGCGCACGGCGCTCGCACAATCGTCTACTTTCGCTGGCGTGCGTGTAGAACCGGTACGGAACAGTACTGGTACGGCATTCTGGACCACGACGGCATACCCAGGCGCCGCTACCGGGAGATAGCCGACACGGTGGAAACGGCGGGTACCTACGAGCAGCTGTGGGAGCAGACTCAGTTCCCCGAGGACGTAGCCGTGGTGCACGACTACGAGCATCTCTGGAGCCACCGTTTCCAGCCGCATAACCCCGGCTTTAGTTACACTGAGCTACTCCAACGGTACTACACGGCCCTTGCGACATGGGGCGTAAGCCCCGCGGTCACTTCGCTGGAGGGGGCGCTTGAATCCGCGCGGCTGGTGGTTCTGCCCGCGTACTCGCTGGTGGATTCCGATACCGCCGCACGGATCGAACGCTTCGTCACCGCCGGAGGGACCGTAATTGTGACCTACCGGTCGGGTATCCGCGACCGTAACAACGCGATGCTCGAAGAGCCGATCCCCGGGCCTTTCCGGCGCGTCGCCGGCCTCACGGTAGGGGAGTTCGATTCGCTCAACTTCGGCCGGACTACAACGGTGGAGGGAGCGTTCGGGCAGGACAGGGCGGCGGTCTGGACCGATTCGCTGGATCTGGAGAGCGCCGAAGCCGCTGCGTGGTACGGAAGCGGCCCGTTCGCCGGCGAGCCTGCCATTGCCGTAAATCAGTTCGGTGACGGTACATGCGTGTATGTCGGGTGTGATATCTCGCCGGAAGCTCTGAGTACTCTGGCTCGCGGATGGATCGAGAGCGCCGGGGTTCAACTGAGTCCTTTTGTCCCGCAGTCGGGCATCGAGATCGTCCGCCGGACTGACGGACGGCTCTCCTATTACGTGCTCATGAATCACACCGGCCGCGCGCGACTCGTCGAGTCGACGAGGCCGGTTCAGAGCTACACGACACAACAGGAGGTGCGTCGCATACGGCTCGATCCGTATGGGACTACCGTTGTCCGTGAATCGTAAGCCGCGCTGCTGCGGCTCGCGAAAAGGAGGAGAGTTATGAGAAAGGTGATATCGCTGGTGACTATATGTTGCCTTGTGATGTTGGGCGGTGCCGTTGCTTTTGGCGGCGGTGCTCAAGAGGAAGTCGAGATCGATCCGGACGAGGTTGCCGGGACGATTACTTTCGGTGGCTGGTCGGCCGGAGACGAAGCGGTCGAGGCGATTCTCGACGACTTCCAGGAGGAGTATCCCGATGTCGAGGTCGAGCTGGAGATGACCGCAACCGAGGAGCACCATGACCGGCTGTTGACTTCGTTGGCGGCCGACGCCGGCGCGCCTGACGTAGCGATGATCGAGGCCGAGTACATAGGTGCCTTCCGAGATCGACCCGGGTTCGTCAACTTGCTGGAGGAGCCATACAACGCCGGAAGGTTCGAGGACGACTTTGTGGACTACAAGTGGGAGCACGCGCAGTCGGTCGATGGAGAGCAGATGATCGGGCTTCCGTGGGACATCGGTCCCTTGAGTCTGTTCTATCGCCGCGACGTCTTTGAGGACGCAGGGCTTCCGAGCGAGCCTGATGAAGTCTATGAGCTACTCAGCGATCCTGATGGCTTCCTGGAGGTTGCTCGCGAGGTTTCCATTGAGGACGAGCGGTGGGCAGTCGGAGACGCCGCTGACATCTTCTACGGACGGTGGTCCAACCGGGATTTTTACAATGAGGACCTGTCGTTCAGGTTCGACTCGGAGGAGTCGGTCGAGCTGATCGAGCTCGGGAAACAGCTGCGAGAAGAAGGACTAGACGCCCAGGTGGATGCATTTGGGCCGGAATGGACGTCCATGCTCGATGACGGCCGCATTGCTATGGTACATAGCGGAAGCTGGCTGGGCGGCTTCCTCAAAACCTGGATCGCAGAGGGTACCGAAGGGAAGTGGGGCGTAATCGAGCCTCCGCTCTTCGATGCCACGAACTGGGGCGGCTCGTTCCTCACGATACCGGAGCAGTCGGAGAACAAGGCTGAGGCGTGGGCGTTCATCGAGTACGCGTTGACCAACGTGGAGCCCCAGAACACGATGTTCGAAGCGGTGGACTACTATCCGGCGTTGATTCCGGCGTGGGACGATCCGCTCTATGGCGAGCCGGATCCGTTCTTTGCAGGCCAGCGAACAAGGCAACTGTGGGCAGAGATTGCGGAAGGCACAGAGCCGACGATGGTTACGCCCATGGATGCAGAGACCGAGGACATCCTGATGGAGCATGTCGGAACCGGAATCGCTGAAGGGCGAGATGCGCGAGCCATTCTCGACGATGCGATGGAGGAAATCCTAGAAGCGACAGCTGCCGAGCGCGATGCAATGAAGGCGCGCCTCGGGCTTGACTAAGCTCCGAGTGAGCCGGCCCGGCGCCCGTTGCCGTGCGCCGGGCCTGATTGGGTACGCCGGTCGGCGGGGAGTGTCGTTCCAACCGGCCGGCATTCTTTCGCTACCACAGGAGTGAGCACAAGGGGAACCGATGAGCAGGGACGATGCATCAGAGGGGATACCGCAGACGGTGAAGCGAGAGAGTCTCATCCGGCGAATCCGAAAGCATTGGGTTGCGTATACCTACATCGCGCCGTTCTATATCTTGTTCTTGATCTTCATGGCCTTCCCGATCGTTTTCTCGCTGTATCTGAGTCTCCATCAGTGGGACGGCCTTGCACCCGCCGTTTTCATCGGCGTGCAGAACTTCACACGCTTGGTGGCGGATCCCGCCTTCGGGCGGGCGTTGTGGAACACGCTCTACATCGGCGTGCTGTCGCATATCCCGATGCTGACGCTTGCGCTCATCGTGGCGTTTATCCTGGACTCCCGTTTTGTGCGGCTCCGGGATCTGTATCGAACGATCTACTTCATCCCGGTCGTCACCTCCTCGGTCGCGATCTCGATCGTATTCATGAACATATTCGGGCACCGGGCGGGGCTTATGAATGTGCTTGTGGTCTCGCTTGGTCTGGACCGGATCAACTGGCTTGGTGGGCAGGGGGAATGGATCCGGCCGGTGATCATGACCATCTTCATCTGGCGTTGGCTGGGATGGAACATGGTGATCTATCTGGCGGGACTGCAATCCATCCCGGGCGAGCTGTACGAGTGCGCACGGATAGATGGAGCCAGTTGGCCGACGGTGCTTTTCCGGATCAGCCTCCCTATGATCAAGCCGATCGTTCTATTCTCCTTGGTTCTTTCCGTAGTGGGAACGTTCACGCTGTTCGATGAGCCTTTCGTAGTGGCGGGTGTGGACGGCGGGCCGAACCGGATGGGCCTCTCCCTCATGGTGTACCTCTACCGGAGCGCATTTCGGTATTCGCGATTCGGGCAAGCTGCGGCTGTGGCGCTTGTGATGACACTTATGACGGTACTCGTCTCCGTTATCAGTATGTGGCTCTTGCGACAGAAGGACTGAGGCTATGAAAAAGACGAGCGTAGCAAACCAGATTATCCTCTACTTGGTCGTTTCGTTCGGAGCGGTGCTTACGGTTTTCCCTCTCTACTGGATGTTTGCGCTCGCCACGCATACCACCGGAGACATCTACTCGTTCCCGCCGCCAATTGGGATCGGCGAGCATTTGATCGACAACATCGCAGGGCTCTTGGAAGGAATCCCGTACCTGCGTCATATGCTGAACAGCATTGTCGTTGCAGGCGGCCATGTCGCGCTGGTACTGCTATTCTGCTCGATGGGCGGCTATGCCTTCGCGATGTACCGCTTTCCCGGCCGGAACTGGCTGTTTGGCCTCTGTCTCTCTACTCTCATGATTCCATGGATGGCGAACATCGTGCCGTGGTTCATCATCATTCGCGAGATCGGCTGGATCGACAACTTGCTGGCGTTGGTCGTGCCGAACGCGGCTAATGCGTTCGGAATTTTCTGGATGCGGCAGTACATTCAAAGCTCTGTTCCCAGGGACTTGCCGGATCAGGCGCGTGTGGACGGCTGTCCGGAGTTTTTCATCTTTTTCCGCGTGGTAGCCCCAACCCTGACCCCGGCGTTCTCCGCACTGGGGATATTCATGTTCGTGTTGAGTTGGAATAACTTCCTTGTTCCGCTTGTAGTTCTGCGCTCGGAGCACCTGTATACCTTGCCTCTCTCACTCGTACAGCTTTTGGGAGACCCAGTGCGCGGCTATGATGTCGGGATTCTGATGACTGCTGCCTCGCTTGCCGTGCTCCCCATCATCGTGGTGTTTCTGTTCTTCTCCAGACGGTTCATATCAGGGATGATGGCAGGGGCTATCAAAGGCTGAGGTTCCGGGGGAAGAGACAAACGTGTTTTTGCCGGAATGCTCGTCTCGTGCTTGGCTGTCGCGCGAAACACGAGGTCAGTATAGTGCCGGCGGAGCCGGCCTTGCCGGCACCCCCGGTGGGCGAAGGTATAAAGGCGCCGGGAGATAGTGTATAGTTCGCACCAGAGACCCGCAATAGCGGAAAAGGTGACAAATGGCACTTTCGGGCAAAAGAGTCGTCGTGTTCGCGGCGAGTTTTCTCGACGCTCCGGTCGCAGGCTCGGCTGAGAGCGGGAAGGCACGAGCTTCCGGTGTGTTGGTAACGAATACGCCGGGTGCCAACGCGCTGCCGACCGCAGAGTGGGCAGTGACGACCCTCTTCGACGTGGCGGGAGCCCGGCTGTTCCATCATCGCCGTGCCGCGGCCGGAAAACCGAAGAGCGGCACGGCACGGCTCGACATCTCCGGGAAAACACTGGGTGTTGTGGGAACCGGCACGATTGGTAAGCACGTAGTCGATCTCATGACCGGGTTCAACCTGCGGGTGCTTGCATACGACCCGTATCCGGATAACGAGTGGGCCCGAGAAAAGCACGTGACATACCTCGACCTGCCGGCAGTGTGTGAGGAGGCGGATTTCGTCACGCTTCATGCTTCGTCGCCTGCCACCATCATCAGCAGCGCGGAGCTCAGCCGCATGAAGAGCACAACGGTCCTCGTGAACTGCGCTCGCGGGCACCTCGTCGACAATCGCGCAGCTTACGAGGCGGTGAAAACAGGAAAGCTGTGTGGTTACGGGCTTGATGAGCCGTGGGACCACCCGGACCTTCCCCTGGAGGATGTCAACATCGTCGTGAGCCCCCATGTCGGTTCGGACACTGATCACGGCAAGAGTCAGATGCGCATGATGTCGGCAATGTCTGTCGTCCAGCTTCTCGAGGGACAGACCCCAGAGCACCTCGTTAACTCGTGAATAGCATATGGGTGTCTGCCCTCTTTCCCCTCTACCCTCATGATTGAATGGATGGCGAACATCGTGCCGTGCTTCATCATCATCCGCGAGATCGGCTGGGCCGACAACTTCCTTGTTCCGCTTGTGGTCTTACGCTCGGAGCACCTGTATATCTTACCCAGAGAGCGATGAGGAGTTGAGGCAGTCTGCAATCGGCCGTATCCATGGCGTATACGTATCCATGGCCTATATATGACCTGTGACGAACTGGTCGTTACCGTCTGCGAGTGAGGCGGATAGATCACGCGCCGTGCGGTTATGCGCGTGCCGGCGTAGGCGTTTACCCTCGAGATCGGTCCTCGGGCCCGGGCGGAGCCGCGGGTTCGAGCATGTACGGTGAGCGTTGCTCGCGCCGCCTTCGAGTGCCGCAATGAGTGCGTCTCGCGGGGTGGGGTGCGAAGACATGGTCTGCTCTCCAGCTGCGTTGTCGCTCACGGTGTACCACCGGCACGAAATCTTCAACTACGGATAAGCTGGCAACCGAATTGTACACAGCAGAACGGCGAGATGCAACGCGAGGCTATACGCGAGCCGCCGGAGACCGCTTCGTGGCGTGACTTCAGGAGAGTTGTCGACGCCCTCGGCAGTCTCGCGCCTTTGTGCATCCAGCAGCGTCTTCTCTGGTGTCGTCCCGAAAATCTCGGGCAATGCCGTCCAAAACCGGAGCGGCCCATGGCCGGGCGCATCGCCGATGGACGGCTGTTGTATCCGGTCGTGGGAGGATCCGTTACTCCTTGCGGGTTGTAGCTTCATCGCCCTCGGAACGTATACCCCTTCTGCATCTTCTTGTTCTGCTTGTGGTTTTATGGTCGGAAGGGCTTGTATACCTTGCCCTCGTCACTCGTACAGCTTATGGGAGCCCCGGTGTGCGGCTCTGATGTCGGGATTCTGATGACTGCCGGTGCGCCTTACCATCAACGACCGCGTTCGGCAAACCGCAAAATCGACTCCCCAAAAGCAAATTCCGGCGCCTGTGCGCCGCTGTGAACCCGTGGGAGCCTTGGCATTCAGGAGGTAGGTGCCGTGGATCCGGATGCCATGTTCGACTGGAGCTCAGTGGAGACGAGCGGGTGCACGATCGGTCGCGACGGCGATACGGTCGTGCTCAGCGCGCAGACCGACGGTGGATACGTCGCGTGGAGCGGCGCGCCGGGGAAGGTCGGCGGCGTCGACTGGAGCGCTTCGCGCTTTCTTGTGTTCGACGCGTTCGATCACGAAGAGTGGACGATGGGAGTTGTCTTCCGGCTTTGGGCGGCCGATGGCGCCTCCGGCGGCGATGCCGGGAACACACCCGACATGTCTATTACCATGGGGCTCATTCCGGAGCTGCGCACCCGGCTGTCGCTGCCGCTTTCGGCGCTCGACTCGCAGACGATGTTCATGCCGCGTACGCCGGGCAAGCTCAAGACGGTGATCGTCGGCGAGCGGCTCGACCCCTCGCAAATCGTTCGGCTCGAGCTCGGCGTCATGCCGTGCCACGCGCTGCAAACACTCACTATCGGTCGGCTCCGGATGCTCGAACGGGAGCCGGACTACCCGGTACCCGACGAAAAGCTCGTCGACGAGATTGGCCAGTACACGCGCAAGGAGTGGCCGGGCAAGACTGCCTCGGTAGATGAGATGGTGGCCTACCTGCGGCGCGAGCATGAGCAGGCGACGCAAAAGGCGGCAGCGCGGGCCGTAGGCGGCGGAGCCGGCGCTTCCAGCCCCAGGCGGGGAGAGCGTGATGCTCCGAGCGGCGGCGCCGGCGAGGGCAACGTCGCCGGGCGGAGGCGTGACCGCGTCCCGGAACGACTGAAGGCCGCCGGCGCCCCGGGCACACACGACACCACCGGCTACTTCCGC
>PWGF01000361.1 GCA_003554375.1 Spirochaetaceae bacterium | reverse complement strand
TCCTCCCGCCGCTCCGTAGTCCCTCGGAATGACTGAGCGGGATGCGTTACCTATGGAGGCGGTATGGAGTTGCATAAGCACTGGAAAGGGATCGGTCTTTTCTTGCTACCGATCGCTGGAATGTACGCCGCTTTCTTTATCTATCCGATCGTCTACGTGTTTGTCGTTAGCCTGACCTCGTGGCGGGGCTTCGGCAGTATGGAGCTCATCGGGCTCGAGAACTACCGGTGGCTCTTCTCGCGTCGCAACTTCCAGTTTGCCATACGCAACAACGTGATCTGGGCGCTCTCTCTGGGGTTCGTCCAGGTCGGTTTGGCGGCGGTGGTGGCAATGATTCTGGCCCATCGGCCGCGCGCCTGGCGCTTTCTGCGAACCGTATACTTCTTGCCGAACGTGATCTCGCAAGTAGCGATAGCGATCATGTGGAGCACCATCTACAACGCGGAGTGGGGGATGCTCAACGCCATGCTGGAGCAGATCGGGCTCGCGCAGCTTCAGACGAACTGGCTGGGGAATATTCGGACCGCGCTACCGGCGGTGATCCTGCAGCAGCTGCTCTACATCGGATACTTCATGATCATAATGCTTGCGTCGGTCATGTCGATTCCTCCTTCGCTCTATGAGGCGGCAGAGATCGACGGGGCATCCGTGCTCCAGCAGGAACGGCACATCACGATTCCGATGGTCCGCGACATCGCCGTAGTTGCGATGACCCTCGCCATGGCTTTTGGAATGCGTCACTTCGAGGCTACCTTTCTTCTGACCCAAGGCGGGCCCGCCAACCGGACGGTCACCCTCGGCATCCTGATGGAGCGGAGTCTCCATGCTTCCCAGTACGGCCGAGCTACCGCGATCGGTGCGGTGCTCATTGTTCTCGGCGCGGTCTTGATAACGGGTATCAGGTGGCTTCTGACGCGGCGTGAAGACGTACAGGCGGAGGTGCGACAATGAGCGAGGTGACGCTACCGGATGTACGGCGATCCGCATCCGGCCCAAGGATCCGCGCCTCACGCATCGCAGCGTGGGCCGGCAAGTGGCTGGTCTTGGCTGTCTTTTTCGTCGTGACGATCATGCCGCTCTTCTGGCTGGTATTCACTTCTCTCAAGACGAACGCCGAGTTCCTGACCGATCCGTTTGCGCTCCCGGCGACTCTCCAGTTCGAGAACTACCTCAAGGCCATCCAAGTCAGCGGGCTCCCGCGCCTGCTCCTGAACTCCGTTATCGTGAGCTCCGCGTCGACGGCAATCAATATGCTTATCTGCAGCATGGGAGGGTTTGTCTTTGCGCGCGAGCGCTTCCGCGGACGACAGCTTATCCTCACCGGCATTCTTGCCGGCGTTCTGGTACCGATCATCGCTTTTATGGTGCCGTACTACCAGATCATACGGAGCATCCGTCTCTATGACACGTTGCTTGGGTTGACGATCGTCTACACGGCAATCAACCTCCCGATCTCGACCTTTCTGCTCCACGGCTTTATGAAGTCGATTCCGTTTGAGATGGAGGAGGCCGGGATAATCGACGGCTGTACGTTCTGGCAGCGATACGCGCTCATTGTTCTTCCGTTGAGCAAGCTCGGAATCGTAACGGCGGCGACGTTCGTGTTTCTGTTCTCGTGGAACGAGTTCGTCTACGCCCTTCTGCTCACCGCGTCGTTTGCTACGCGTACATTGCAGTTGGGGATCCGTGACTTCTCCGGGCAGTTCTTCACCGACTACACCGGGATGTTCGCGGCAATCACCCTCTCCATTCTTCCAAGCGTTATTGTGTACGTATTCTTCCACGAGCGCATCATCAGCGGGCTCACGAGCGGCGCGCTCAAGTCCTAGTACGTCGCGCCCCGGCCCGCTCGGACGAGAAACGCGGGCGTCGCGCGCCGGCACCCGGGCAAGGATCAGAACTGCCGGCCCGTTCTCCCGATCACTTTCCACCGGTTCGACTGTCTGGCGGTGATACGTACAGGACGTTGTTCGTGTTATGTTTCCTGCTCCTCGGCGAGCTGAGACAACATCTCCACCGAATCAACAATGACTTTGCGACGAGCCTCGAACCGCTCGAAGAGATGACGTTGCCCGCCGCTACGCGCGTAGTCCCGGAAGTAACGCTCGAGCAGCCGCCGGTCACGCCGAGCTATGTGAATGCTGCTGAAATCCAAGTACTCGGCAAAACTCAAAGGCTGTACTTCAACAGTAAGGGAACGGCCGGTCAGAAGGCCGCGTTGGTCCTTTAGCGGCCATCCCTTGTTCGACCAAGCGCCAGGCAAGCAGTCGCAATAGCGCACCTCGTGGACATCTCCACCAGACCACCAGGGCCGCACGTGACACTGAGCGACAAGGCCCGGGGCTAATGAGTTTATTGGGCACCGGTCTGTTTTGCGACTGCGCTGATCCTGCCGCGAAGAGAGGTTAAGAATTTCACAAAAGACAATTCGGGATCCGGCTCGATGTATTCTCCGCTCTTTGCAGCGTCCGTCGGAGAGCATAGCAGGCAGGCCGAATCGTAGTGCCGTTCCCTTATGAGTCGCAAGCAGAACAGTTCGTAGCGCTTCATGTAAGATGCACCGCGAAATTCGGGGAAGGCAGGGAAGTGAGGTTCGGCGATTCGGTCAATCGGGCGACTAGATCTTTCTGTGTGCTCGAGAAGCATCAGATAGCCAAGCCAAGGGCGATCGGAGGGGCGAAAGGCACCCTTCTCATAGGCGGCATTTAAGTCCGTTGCGTTACCGAGCGCCTCTTCGATCCGGTTATTGACGTTGTTCCCGAACGAGCCTACGTGGGACTTCAGTTCGATGGAGGCTACCAGGGTACCATTCACCGCGATTACGAGATCCCAATTCTTGGTCGCGCGAAAATAGCCTGGTAGCGTCGTAGCACGGTTTGCATGAAGGTAGCGCTCGTTCAATCCTTCAGCAGTCATGACATCGGATAGCAATTGGATGAAGCCATCCATTTGTTTCCCGCCAGTCACCTTTGAGCGACTCCCAGCGTTTTTCTTGCCGGTGTCTTGGTCTCGGTTCTCGCCTTGTGAATCACGGGTAGCCCAGAATGTGCGGATGGCTTCCCGTAGCTTCTGTTCTATTGCTTCATTGTCGAGCTTCATAATGCACAGCAGTTCGAGAAAAGAGATCCTGATCAACACCCTCCATTCGATCCCTTGCCATAGCAAAATACTCCGGGTCGATTTCCACACCAATGCTATTTCGTCCCCACCGGGCGGCGGCGAGGTTAGTCGTCGCGGTCCCCGTGAATGGATCTAGTACGGTATCGCCGACAAAGCTAAACATACAAACGAGCCGCTCTGCGAGCTCAAGTGGATACGGTGCCGGATGATCGCGAGTGGAGGCGCCGTTTAGCCCATACCAAACTTGCTGGAACCACGCCTTGTGATTAGGGTCCGAAATAACACTTAGTATACGCGCAGCTTTAGTGGGCTTGCGGTAGCCTTTCGGTTTTCGCATCATTATTAGGTATTCGATGTCGTTCTTAACGACTCCATTCGGCTCGTAAGGCTTTCCGAGAAATCGTGAGTTTCCGGAAACTTCATAGGAAGCATTTGCTATCTTGTGCCAGATGATTGGCGCGAGGTTGGAGTAGCCCATTTGGCGACAACGTTCTTGAATCGATGAATGTAATGGCACACAAGTATGCTCGCCGTTGTTCTTCCGTCGGGAAAGACAGACATCGCCTACTACGCAGATCAGACGTCCACCGGGAACGAGCGCTGAATAGACCTGTTGCCACACTCGATCCAATTCCTGGAGAAAGGTTTCATAGTCTTCAACGTGGCCAAGCTGACCGTCCGTCTCCCGGTACTTCTTCAGCGTCCAGTACGGTGGCGATGTGACGGCGAGATGAACCGACCTTGGGGCAAGACGAGGCATACTTCGAGCGTCCCCATGGATCAGCCGGTGTGAGGTGGGCACTCGGTTAACGGCCTCGTGTATGAGGTTCATCTTCCGGTCCGACTTGGCGATTTCGGGAATCGCGGTATCGAGATCAGTAACGCTCTTTAATGACTCCGGAACGAAGTCTGCGAGATCGACGGATTGCACATTACTGGTTATTTCAGTTGTCATACCCATAAACACCGCCCAAGTTGAGTTGTCGATTGCTCGAATCGCTCAGATTATACCTGATTATCGCGGATTTGACACTCGGTATCGAGTCAGCTGTGGACACCGGATAACACGCTAATCGCCAGTCGCCGGACTACAACGCCCTATTCTCTTGGGGGCATCGGCGTAGGACAGTGAGAGAGCCGGATTCCTGAGGGGCATACTCACCCCGGGGCAGGTTCCTTAGGGCCAGGCTCCCGAGTGGCCGATTCGCCTGGGGACGACTCCCTAGGGGCGCGCTCCTGCGGGCCAGGTTCCAAGAGCTCGGCGTACTCCTCTTCCACCTGTCTCACAAAGCGCTCCCAGCTTGCGAGCTTGGCTAGTCGATACGCCTCCCGCAGTTGCTCGGTCGCTTCGTCGGTTCAGCCTTGTTTCCGAAGGTAGTGCGCGTAATGGAATCGAGCCGGGATGAGCGTGTTCACGTACCCGGTGCTCCGGGAGCGCTCGATCGCGCCGAGGAAGAGCGTCTCCGGGTTGTCGGGGTCGACGCCGTAATAGCGGCCAAGGTCAGCGAGCGCGCCGGCCCACTCGGGCGAGACGCGGGCGCCGCGCGCCGGCACCCGGGCAAGACTGAGCAGTGCCAGCCCGTTCTCCGGGTCGCTTCCCACCCGGTCGACTGCCTGCCGGTGATACGTACAGATCGATATAACTCGATTCGCATCTCCCGTCCGTGCGTACAGCGCGGCAAGGTAGGAAAGCGCGTAACCGTAGTAGCCTTCGGCGCCGAGGGAGCGCATGAGCTTGAGCGCATCCTTGAGGTAGACCAGCGCCTTCCGGTTGTCCCTCATCTTGTAGTAGGTAGCTCCTATGCTGAAGAGCGTGTAGGCGATTGCCAGGTGCTCCCCGATCTCTTTGGCGATCTCGAGCGCTTCTTCGAAGTACGCGATCGCGCCTTTGAAATCCCCTCGGCGATCCCGAAGCACGCCGACGTTGAGCACGGCCGCGGACTCTCCACTCCGGTATCCGGTTCGCCGATAGATTTCGAGCACGTGCTCAAACGCCTCCTGCGATCGCTCCAGATTTCCTTCATACTGCGAGAGGATGCCGATATCGTAGAGCGGGAAGCTTGTCAGCTGCGGGTCGCCGTACTCCTCGAGCCGGCTGCGCGAGCGGTTGAAGAGCTCGAGCGCGGATGCGTATTCGCTTCGATCTCGCTCGACTACGCCGTGGTAGTAGAGAGCGAGCCCTGCGTTCTTGGGGTCCTCCACGCCCTCGCCGGTTTCGGCGGCGCGGATGAGGCTCTGTTTCGCCTCCTCGAGCCTCCCTGCCGTCCACAGAGCTCTTCCGACCGCCGTCAGCGCAGCGCTCAGCTCGGAATCCTGGCCGGCTTTCTCCGCAGCGGAGATTGCCTGCTCGCCGACGCTGATTGCATCGCCCGCGCGCCCCTGCCGGCTGAAGATGCGGGTCAGCGAGGTCAGTATAGCGATTCGCTGCGGCGTATCCCGGTTGACCACGGCAAGGCCCAGTGCCTGGATCAGCGATGAACCGGCAGTTTCCCAATCGCCGGTCATCTCGTACAGCGAACCCAACTCGACATGTACTCGCATCGTATCGGCGGGATCCTTGCACAGCGCCAAGTAGCGTCTAAGGAAGCTCTCGGCTCTCTCGTTCTTGAAGTTGGCTCGCGCGTACTCGAAGGCGCCCCAGAGGTGCGTGAGCGCCTCCGATATCCGCCCGGCCTGTTCAGCGTGGTGTGCAAGCTCGGCGTGACGTGCCGGATCGTCCGACAGCCCGGGCGCGAGCGCATCGAAGACGGCGCTATGGATCCTTTGCCGCTCGCTCTCGAGCTGCATGGAGAGCAACCCCTCGCGCACCAGGCTCTGGGAGAACCGGTATCGCCGGTGCTCCGTCTCGTGCCAGAGCCCGGCCCGGCTGCCTTTCTCGAGGGCAGAGCTGGTGCCGGCAGTCGCGTCGACCGCGGCAATCTGCTCTGCGTCGAACTCGAGCCCGATAACCGCGGCGATGGCTGCGGTCTCCCGGACGTCCGGATCGAGCGCGTCGAGGCGTTGTACCAGAACTGCCGTGACGCTGTGGGGAATATCCGATTCGTCGCCCGATACGGCGTAGCCGTCGCTTGTACGTACGAGCCGGCCGGACTGCTTCAAGTACTGCACGAGCTCCCGTGCGTAGAACGGATTCCCTCCGACGCGCCGGAAGAGAAAGTCGGCGAGCTGAGGGGCCACCGGAGCGTTGAGCACGGAGGTCGCAAGCTCCCCCAGACCGGCAGGTTGCAGCGGTGGCACTTCGAGATACACCGGCTCGATTCCTTCCGGAAGGGCGGGATCCGGTGCGGTCGATTCGTCCGGGGGACGCCTCACCAACACGCAGTCCAAGGGATCGTAGAGGCACGCGCGCCAGATGCGCTCGAGCATCGCGCGGCTGTCCGGATCGGTTGCGTGGAGGTCTTCGGCCACCAGCACAACCGGCCGCTCGCGCAGTAGCGACCGGATCAGTGCGACCGCGGCGCTTGCCGGCATCTCGTACCGCGCTCGCCCCTCGCGCTCTCGATATGCTTTGCCTCCCGGCAGATCCATGAGCGCCGGGAGGGCGTCGGCGTTTTCTTCGAGCTCGGCACCAAGGGTGGAATCGAGGCCGGAAGCGTATGCAACCAGCCGGTCGCGCCACTCGGCCGTTGCCGAGGTGGACGGGTCCGGCTCCCCGAGTGTCCGGCAGACCTCCGGCACCAGATCGAAGAACAGGTTCATGCTCTTGGCGAGGATCGGCTCGGGAGTAAGACTGAGCACGACAGGCGGAGGCCCGCCGGATGGGGCTGACCCTTCGGGCGCAGGCTCCGGCCCATCCTGATCTCGCCCGGCATCCGGAACGATTGCCGGATGTGTCTGTAGCGCGTGCTCTAGAAGGTGGGTCTTGCCGGATCCGGCCTCCCCGGTGATCTCCAGAACCCGGAGCCCGGAGGCTGAGCTACGGCCGTCCAGCCACTCTCTGAGCGTCCCGAGCTCCTCGTGACGCCCGACGAGCGAGCCGGCTTTTTCTCGGCGCGCTGGAGCGGATTCGCTCGCGCCGCCGCGCCCGCTGCCGGCGCTCCGGCTACTGCCGGCCCCGGTATCACCGTCACCCCTGCCGGCGCTCCCGCTCTCGGCGCTCCCGCTGCCCACGGCCCCGCTCTCGCCGAGTACGCGGGCGGTCGTGCCGTGCGATACACCTTTGAGATCCAGGCTCTTCGGATCGGAGAGGCGAAACCGTCCTGCCAGATGCGTCGCGACCTTCTCGTGCATGACAGCGGTTACCGGTTCAGCCGCCGGCGCGAGCCGTGCCGAGAGGTTGATGGTCTCGCCGAGCGCGGTATAGGTACCCCGCTCGCCGTTTCCGAGATAGCCGGCGAAGACCGTGCCCTCGGTGATGCCGATTCGCGCGCGTCTTCCAAGCGAGTCTAGAATGTCGCGGGCGCACCCCGCGGCCCGGTCGGCCTCCTGGCCGCGGGAGACCGGTGCTCCGAAGAGTATGAGGGCGACACAGCCCTTGTCTCCGAAATCGAGCACATCGAAGTACCCGCCGAACGCTGAGGCGCTGCGAAGCACGCATGTCATCGTCTCGTTGATCTCATCATGCGTATCCCCGGCGTCGGCAGCCAGGAAAAGCGATGCTACCTCGCGAAACTCGCCGGCACGATGAGTGGGGATATCGTCTATCGGCCGGAAGCGGCGTTGGGCCGTGTCCAGGGCATTGCCCGGCAGCGTGGTTGCGAACGCGGCGGTGCTGTCTCCGGAGGCCGGCGTGTCCAAGACCCGTTCAGTCTGCGCACCCTGCTCCGTCTCTTTCCGCTGTGCGGTCTCGGAAAGACCTACTTCTCCCGGGCCTCCCCGGGCTTCAGCTGCATACGCTTGCTCCAGTGCATCGCCGCGAAAGTAGTAGCTCAGCGGTGTGTCGTCGGAACCTACGATGCCCCACTCAACCGCGCCGTATCCGATCCCGATTCCCGCTTCCAGGGCGAACTCTCCGGACGCGGTCCGTTGCAGATGCTCCCGGTCGATCACCGTCCGGGCCGTTCGCCCGACGGCGCGCGCCGCCCCAACGGCAGTGGCCGGCGGACCGGGAAAGACCGCCGTGAGCGCATCCCCGGCGAACGTCGTGACGAAGCCGTCGTTTTCGTGGACTGCCTCGATTATTGGAGCGAAAATGACGCCGAGGATGCGCGAAAGCTCCTCGGCACCGGAAGCTCCCCGGGCCATGAGCGCCGTCGTGAGCGGCGTGAAGCCGGAGATGTCGAGGAACAGCGCCGCACCGTCGAACGATCCGTGTTCGACCGATTCGATGTGCCGCCGGCAGATGAACTCAGGTATCAATGCTCGATCCATAGTTCAAAATAGTACTAAGTAAGAGTTGCAAGTACAACTATAGAACGTTCCTTGTTGCCTGGCGTGAGGAGATGGAGGGGGGCGGTGGTGGTGTAGGGCTGGAACATACACGCTGGGAGGAGGGCGGGGTGAAGGCTATGGCCAGGAGCTCCGTGCGTTTCACAGGCCGCGCGTGCTCAGGCGCCCCGGTACCCCCGGCACCCGCAGACCCCCCGGCACCCGCAGAACCCCCAGCACCCCGCGGCCCCCTCGGCCCCCTCGGCCCCCCGGCACGCGCCTGGAGCTGACTCCGGTCGTAAGCGCTTGCTACGTCCACGCCCAAACGGTACGTTCGCGGTGTAATGACGCACGGCACCCCACAAGGGCAGGCAGATACTCCCTCCGGGCACGCGGACGGGGACCGCGACGCCGCCCCGCACCCGTCGCCCCGCGCGGCCCGCGCGCATCACGGCCACGGCGACGCCTCGTCAGGCGACGCCCCGCTGCGTGGAGCGCCGTCGAGCGGAGGGCCCGCGAGCGCGGCCCCGGGCGGCGACGCCACCCGCCACCGCAAGCCGGCGAGCGCGGAACGCCCGGACCCCCCGGACCCGCTCCCCGTCGTCGGCGTGGATCTCTCCGGGCCGATGACCCCCTCCGCTACTGCGCTCGCGCTCTTTGTCGTAGAGGACTCGGGGCTCGTCTGCCGGAGCCTCATGTGCGGCCTCGGCGACGAGGAGCTTGCTGCAGAAATTCCTGCCGGGCGCAGCGTGGTGGGGCTGGACGCACCACTCTCGTATTCCGCTGCCCGGGGCGACAGGCCCGGAGACCGGCAGTTACGGAAGCTCTGCGTCCGCGCGGGCCTTCCCGCGGGCTCGGTCATGGCACCGACGGCTCCTCGAATAGTGTACCTGACGTTGCGAGGGATCTCCATTACTCGAAGGCTTGCGCGGACGCAGCCGAATGCGGACATCGTGGAAGTCCATCCGGCTGCCGCGCTCGCGCTCCGGGGCGCCCCGCCGGACGCGGTCACAAGCCTCAAGCAGAGTGGCGAAGCGCGTCGGACACTCATCGCGTGGCTCGAGCGCCACGGCCTCCAGGGTATCGAACGCTTCAGCCCCCTGTCGGATCATGCCGTTGCCGCCTGCGCAGCCGCCTTGGCAGCCTGGGCATGGCACCGCGGTGAGCCGGCGTGGGTCCATCCGGCCGCCCCGCCAGCTCACCCCTACGACTACGCGTGCTGAGATACGCGTGCGAAGAAGCTACCCGCGGGACCGCTGACCCAGCGCGCCGTGAAGCCGCCGGCCGACCGCGGAGTCCATCAGAGCCTCGTTCTCTTGGAGGTAATCGCGTGCAGTTCGCCCGTGGATATCGACCGCGTTAGCCTCGGCGCCGGCCCGGAGCAGGAGCTCGATTGCCCGTGGATCACGGTTGCTCCAGGCAGCGTACATGAGCGCGGTGCATCCATCGATGCAGCGAGCGTGGGGCGACGCGCCTGCCTCGAGCAACAGCTCGACCCGCTCGCTCTCCGTATCAGCCAGTGGCATCAGCACCGCCGCCATGAGCGGCGTGGTCCCGGTGTCGTCCCCGGCGTTCACGTCGGCCCCGAAACGGATGAGCGCGCGCATGGTATCCGGGTTCTCGTTCATGGCGGTCGCAGCAATCAGCGGAGTCATGCCGGTCGAGTCACGCGCGTTCGCGTCTGCGCCTGCATGGATGAGAGCCTCCAGTACCTTTGGATTGCGGTTCTTCGTAGCGGCCCACATCAGTGGAGTCTGGCCATCGTCGTCCCGGACATCGATGTCGACCTCGGCCCCGGTGTACAGCAACATCCGTATTGCCCGCGGGTCCGGACAGCGCGCGGCGGCGTTGAGTAACGCGATCTCCCGCATCGTGGCACGCATAGCTGTTTCTAGTATAGCATGAAAGTTCCCGTTGTTGTGAAAGCACAGGTAATCTTTCTTCAGGCGTTCCGCGCTCGGCGCCGCCCCCCCAGCGCCGCCGCACAACCTATCTCGGCCAAATGCGTTTGCCCTGCGGTGCCCCACCCGTCCCGTAGTCGAACAGGTGCCGCCACGTATAGATTAGAGCGCATGGATAGCACACCAAAGACAGTCTGTATAACAGGAGCGTCACGCGGAATCGGCCACGGCTTTGCCCGCGCCTATTTGGCCGCCGGCGCCACCGTATTCGCCGCCGCGCGCGATACCGCAAGCGAAGGGGTGCAGGCGCTGAGCCGCGATTACCCCGAAACGTGCGTACCGGTCGGGATGGACGTCGGCGAGCGAGCCTCGGTAGCCGCAGGCGCCGAACGCATTCGCGCCTCAACCGATCGCCTCGATCTCCTCATTAACAACGCCGGAATGGCTCTCCCGCCGACCGAATCCCGCATCGAGGACATTTACGAGAACGATGTCGCCGGCGTGTTCAACGTGAATACGCTCGGCCCCCTCCGCGTGTCTCAACAGCTTATCCAGCTTCTGCGCAACGGGCACGATCCGAAGGTCGTCATGATAAGCTCCTCCGCCGGAAGCATAGCCGGGCAGGGCGGCGGCCGCGGCGTCCCGTACTGCGTCTCAAAGGCCGCCTTGAACATGCTCACCCGGCTTCTCTATTTTCACTTTCGCGACGACGGCATCGCCACCGTAGCGCTCCATCCCGGATGGGTCCGAACGGACATGGGCGGAGCCGGCGCCATCACCGTAGACGACTCGGTCGCCGGCATGATGGAGGTCATCGACCAGCTCACGACCGGAAGCCCCCTCTACGTCGACTACCAGGGCAGGCCGATGGAGTGGTGAGTTCGCCCCTCCGCCGGCTCCCCGCTCAGAGCCGGCGGCCCGTTCCCGCCCCCGCGTCCCCCGAAAGCCTGGGCGTATTCGATCTCCGGAAGATCTGGGCGTGCCCCCGGGCCAAGCCGCACCTCCCAGCCTTCCGTCGCCTCCCACGCATACCGTGGAGACTCTCGCTCCCGGCGGCTTGCCCCGGGGTCAGGCCGTCCGGGGGTTCCGTCCCGCCGCGCGCCGGGCCTCCCCGCTGGCGCCTGCCCGCGAGCGTACCCGCTCCACGCCCCCGCGCACCGCGGCGCACGACGGGACCGCCTCACCGGGCCGTCCGGCCGTCCCCGCCGCACACCGCCCACTCACGCCCCGCAGCTTCCTCCACCGCACGGCCCCGCCTTACCCCCGGAGCCGGACCGCCCGGCGGGCGCCCCTCCCGTCCTTCACGCTTTGGGCCCCACCGCGGAGCACGGCCGGCTTCCGAGCCCCGCCGAGATAGTTCGTCCCGCTTCGCCGGTCCACGGCTTCGCGGCCCCACGGTGAGCGAGCAAGAACTGCGCCTGCCGGAACGCGTACCCCGCGCCGAGCCGAAGCGGCGCGCTGCGGCGCCGCGATCGGACCATCCGGCGGGGTGACTCGTTCACCTGCGCAAACGCAAACCGTTGGCAATGACCAGCAGAATCGAGCCCTGGTGGACCAGCATGCCGCCGGCCATGTGGATCTGACCCGCAAGGACACCGGCGAACAGCAGTATCACCGTCACCAGCGCAATGCCCAGGTTCTGCCGGATGACCCGGATCGCGCGCTTGGCACCGCGCAGGGCGTCGGGAATTGCAGTGAGGTGGTGCGACATAAGCGCAAGATCGGCGGACTCGATAGCCAGATCGGATCCGGCGGCGCCCATCGCAATGCCGACGTCCGCGGCGGCAAGGGAGGGTGCATCGTTTATCCCATCGCCGAGCATTGCGACGGTTTCTCCCTCCGCCTGCAGAGCACGAATGTGCTCGAGCTTCTCCTCCGGCAGGAGCCCGGCGTGCACCTCGGTTATGCCGGCCTCCGTTGCCACGGATTCCGCCGTCGCGCGGTTGTCCCCGGTGAGGAGCACCGTCCGTCCGACGCCGGCGGTGCCAAGCTCCGCGATCGTCCGGCGAGCATCGGGGCGAATCGTATCGCTCAACGCGATCGTGCCCACCGTTTCGCCATCTACGCTGACCGCCACGGTCGTCTCGGCTCCGCCTTCCTCCCGGGAACGCGCAACCTCTACTCGATGTCCGTTCCACACGGCGCTGATACCACGGCCGGTCTCGTAGCGAAACTCCTCCCCGTGCGGCAACCGCCCAAGCCTGCGCTCCCCTTCGGCCCGGATCGCCCGCCCGATCGGATGCTCGGAGCCCGCCTCAGCGATGGCCGCCCAACGCAGTACGTCGTCGTCGGCCGCCGGCGGCTCTGCGACTGCCGTGGCGCCGCCGCCCAGCCGGCCGGTCGCCTGATCCGCCCGGCCCGCGGCCGGCTCCAAGCCGGCCCCCGGGCCTTCCGCGGTCCCGGGGGCATCCGCCGGGTTCCCCGCACTCCCGGCGCCATCCGCTCGCCGTGCCGCCCCATACGAAACGGCACCACCCGAGGCTTTCGCCGATGCGATAGCCGGTTCTGCTTCACCTACTGAGACTGTCCCTTCTCGACATGCTGCGCTATGTGACGCTCTGGCACGTGATGCCACCGCATGTGCGGATGCGGATTGGGACGGTGATACGCGGACCACGCGGAGCTCTCCGGTCGTGAGGGTTCCGGTCTTGTCGGTAGCGAATACCGTGACGTTGGCCGCGGTCTCCAGCTCCGATCCGCCGCGCACGAGCACGCCGCGCTTGGCCGCGCGACCGATCGATGAGATCACGGCCACGGGTGCGGCGATGACGAGCGCGCCGGGACAGGCAACGACGAGGAGCGTCAACGCAATGTGGACATTGCCGGTCGCAAGGAAGTAGGCAAGGCTCCCCAACATGACCGCGGGCGTGTAGTAGCGCGCAAAGCGGTCGATCACCCGTTCGCTCTTGGTGCGCGAGTCCTGCGCCTCTTCGACGCGGGCGATAATGCGCGCGACGGTGGTATCGGCGCCGGCGCGCTCGGTCCGTATGTACAGAAGCCCCTCGTGGTTCACGGTCGCCGAATAGACCGAGCTTCCGGACTCCTTGTCCGCGGGCACGGACTCGCCGGTGATCGTGCTCTCATCGACGGAGCTCTCACCGCGTTCGACGGTTCCGTCTACCGGGATCCGCCCGCCGGGGCGGACGAGGACCAGGTCGCCCGGCTGAACGCGCTGCGCCGGCACCTCCTTTTCGCCGTCCTCGTCGCCATCCTCGTCGCCGGCGGCTTCGGTAATGACGGTTGCAGTCCGGGGAACCGACTGCCACAGCGAGCGCAGAGCGTCGCGGGTACGCGTCATGGCCCGGTTCTCCAGGTAGCCGCCGAGCGCGAACAGGAATGTCACCGCGGCAGCCTCGAAAAACTCGCCCAGTACGATCGCACCGACCGCCGCCACCGTCACGAGTAGCTCGATTCCAAGCGTGCGGCTGCGCAGCGCGAACCACGCTCGCCGAGCGATATCGGCTCCCGCTACCACCGCCGCCGGCACCAGGAGCACCGCGTCGAGAATCACCGGGACGCCGACCCCGGCGAGCTCCGGTCGAAAGACCGGGCTCCCGAGGTACCAGAACACCGTGCCGACCGCGGTCAGCACGCCCGCGATTACCGTCGTATTTCGGAGATAGCCGGCACGCGTCATAGGACCCTCCTTAGAAGGGCGACTCGGTCGTTTCGTAACCGAGTTCCCGAACCGTCTTTTGGAGTTGCGCTACGTCCACGCGTGACTCGTCATACTCGACTTCGATCTTTCCTGAGTTGAAATGCACAGTCGCGCCGGCGACCCCGTCGAGCTTGCCGAGCGCGGACTCGATCTTGGCGATGCAGCTTGGGCAGCTGAGATCTTCGCTTCGTAGTGTCGTGTTCATTTCGACTCCTCCAGTGGGTTTCAGTTGATGATACCCGGAGGATGTCGAAGAACAGGGGGGTCAAACCATGATCTACATCAATCGAGTGCAAAAAAGTTGCGGCGGAGTGATACCCACCGGCGGCCGGTGGAGATAACGCCTTCGGGCTCGAGCGTGCTAAGCTCACGGCTCGCGCTTTCGGTGGTCGTTCCGGCCATGGAGGTGAGGTCGTCGCGGGTCAACGGAATCTGAAGGAGCACGCCGCCGTCGGCTGTCGTGCCGTCGGGAGTCGACGAGAGCGGAGTCGACGGAGCGGGAACCGGCGAGGAGACGGAAGTCCGGGAGAAGATGCATTCCCCGGCGGCGGCGCCGAACTCCCGGAACTCGGGCTCGACACGGTCGAGCGCCTCCGGCCGCAGCCCGGCCAGACAGGGGAGAGAAGCAATAATGCGCCGTTTGAGCTCCGGCGTACAGGAGGCGGTGTCGATAACGGTCGGTTTGAGCGGCGTTACTCTTCTATCGGATTCATGACCCATGGGTTGCTCCTTCGACCGGCCCGACGTGGTGCCGTGGCGGTTTCACCATGTTGGAGCCGGGAATGCGCTTGCAACCGCCGGCGTCTGCCGACTTGGATGCATGGTAAGTCTCTTGGGCTCATCCATCGTAGCGATCAGGTTATCCGCTACTTTAAGCCTGTGCTGACCTTCTTGGGAGGGCATCGTCATTACCGGTCCGCGGGCTATCGTCGTCACGGCTATTGTCGTGAGTTAGTTCGTTCTCGGGTGAATCATCCGGGCGCTCGAATTGGAACGTTTTCATGAGCTGCGAAAGCAGTTGCATGTGATCTCGACTCTCGGCGGAGGCCTCTCTGACTTGGCTTATGCTATCGAGTATCTCCTTAGCGCCACGATCGATTTCGGTAACGCCCTGCGAGACCTCCGCGGAGATGTTCCGTGCCTCCTCCATTGCGTTCTTGACGTCGTCCGTGCGTTCCGCCATGGTCCGCGATCCTGCCTGAACCCGTCGCGTGAACTCCGATATCTGCTGTGTCGACTGAAGAATCTCTTGGCTGCCGCCGGATAGCTCCTGCATGTTTGACGCAATTTCCTGCATCGCATGAGAGAAGCTGGTCATCTCCTTCTGGATTTCGTTCATCGTAGTCGAGCTTACGTCGCTTGAGCGGAGCGCTTCGTGGATCTTGCTGGTGATGGAGCGCAGTGTGTTGTCGATTTGCCCCGCGTTCTCGCTCGTGCTGGCGGCAAGCTTCCGGATTTCCTCGGCCACCACTGCGAATCCACGGCCGGCTTCTCCGGCGTGGGCGCTTTCGATTGCGGCGTTCATTGAGAGAAGGTTCGTCTGCTCGCTCACGTTGTTGATGATCTCGATGATCTCGAGGACATCGTCGACGTCGTGCGAAATGCTGCGGATAGCCTCGTTGGTACCTTCGATCTTCTCCGTTCCGTCGCGCACGGTTTCACTCAGCTGATCCGCGCGATCACGCCTATCCGACGCGAGTTTGGCGACATTCCCTACGCTTGCGTTCATCTCCTCGATGGATGACGAGGCGGAGTTGATCGATTCTGCTTGTGTATCGATGTCCTCGCCGAGATTCTTCACCTCCTGGGCTATCGAAACTCCCGCTTCACTCGCCGTGCCGACGCTTTGGTCGAGCGTCTGTACCCGGGTGTTGATGTTCTCGATGTTCTTCGTTATCTCGTTGAGAGCGGATGCAGTCTGTTCGGAACTCGATGAAACGGTGTCTTTGAGCTCGTCAGCTTTCCCTACCGCTCGAGCAACGCCGTGGAAGAACTCTCTGAGCGAGGCGAGAACGGCGTCCAGATGAGTTCCGAGCGCGGCGATCTCGTCGCTCCCCTTCGGGTTGACGCTCAGCGTTAGGTCGCGACTCGCGACGGCGCTCATTATCGCTTCCATGTGGGTAATTCGTTTGGCGAATCCCCGAGAGAAGACGCGAATCAGCACGAACGCGATGATAACCACCGCGATGGTGAGCCCGGCGGCAAACTGTTGAGCGGCACTGGTTCGCGCGCGCGCCTCAATACTGATCCCTTCCGCTACTTCAACCAAAGCCTCACTTACGAAATCAGCATGCGACTGTATAGCGCGGTCGACATCCCGCGCCACGGAGGAGACGTAAAGGTAGGCATCCTCGGAGCCTTCCACATCGCTCCGGCGTAGCCGATTGGCCAGCCGAAGTAAGCCGTCCGTGGCGGGCGACCCGGGAAGCTGCGCTTCCACCACCTCCTGGACTGCAGCCGCCTCCACTACGAAGTCTTCGTGGACAAGCGTGGCAATCGAAGTAACTCGTCCAACGGCGTTTCGTGCGGATGCCGAAAGATGTTTAACACCTTCGTGTTCTTGCAGCTCCGTTATTCGTTGCTCAGCGCTCCGTTGACTTTCGGTAAGCTGGTCCACGGCATCGGCCAAAGGCCCCCTTGTGGAGAGAGTTTCGTGCATGCTCACGGTTGTCTGGTTCTTTGCGATCACAAGGTTCTGAGCGGCATTTGCCACTCCCATGAGCTGGAGTGATACAGATACTATCCAAAAGAGATATAGGATAACACCTAGGACTACCAGCATTATTGCTCCGGTGCCGATGGATAGCTTGGTAGAAATCTTCAATGGTAGCCCCCTGTCGTTAGTCTCCGACCGCGTTTTTGGCCATTGTAGCTTTCGGACTGAAAGGGCACAAGGGAAGGCGCCCAGTGCACGTGGACCGGCGTGGCTGGACCGGTATGGTTAGCCGGGGGCGGCGAGAAGACGATGAAACGAGCACTCCTCTCTCTCCTAACGAGTCAAGCGGCGACTGGTAGGGAACCGCGCACGGCGCAGCTGCTGAGGGAGAAATCCTCTGTTAGCCTATCACGCCGTGCGTTGCGGTGGCGAGCTATCGAGTTATTCGCGAACCGCCTATGCTTCTGGCTGGTTACGCGAACCGATAGCTTCACGCGAATGCGATAAAGGTCCTACATGGTCGCTAGGATCTGTTCTACCGCCTGTTCATAAGCTTCCTCGACGGTAAGATCTCCTTCGATTACGCTTGTCACCGTTGTGCCCCAGATTCCCGCGATGGTTGCGTCGTATTGACTAGCTTCGAGGTCCGGGTGCTCGAGAGCGACCTCGGAGTATATCTCTCGGACACGCTGGCCGCCATAGTAATCTACTTCCTCGGTCATGATAGGATCATCGTACACGGTGGTGAGGGCCGGGAATACGTCGCCCATTTCAAACACGGTGAGCTGTGCATTCTCGCTGGTGGTTAGGTACTTCAGGACTTCCCAGGCTGCAAGCTTCTCGTCGTCGGGGACCTCTTCCGGAATGGCCAGGAAGGTTCCGCCCATGCTGGCATACTCCGGCAGACGAGCTACTCGCCAGTCTTCCACGTCCGGCGCTATCCAGGTCTGTAGAGCCCCGCCGAACCAAGCGCCGTTGGTAGTCATTGCAACCGTACCGTCCGAGAAGGACTGGACCCATTGCTCACTCCACGCGCCCAAGTCAGCGTCTACCCCGGCTTCGCGTACCTCTTGAACAAGCTCCAACGCTTCGATGTAGTCGTCCCTGGGAGCAAGCGGATTGCCTTCGTCATCGAACCAACCGCCTTTGGCTCCGTGAAGCGGCACATCGGCGACTTCGCCGGCTGTGGGAAGAGCAAACTGGTCGGTTTCGCCGTCGCCTGTGGTATCGCGGGTGACCGCTTCCGCAATTTCCAGGAAGTCGTCCCAGTCCGAGATATTCTGAATCTCCTCCTCGGTCACTCCGGCCTCCTCGACTAGCTCTTCACGGTAGAACAGCACGGCCGGCGCGATATCAACCGGCATTGCAACGAGTTGACCGTCGGTGGTCGTCGCATTTGCCATGGCAAAGTCAGCAAGGTCGTCCCCGGCTTCGAACCCGTTGAACGGTTCCTGAGCAAGGTCAGTGAGCCCACCGCCTTCGACGAACTGGGCGATGTACTCGATCTCAACGGATTCTATATGGTTGGTAGGCTCTCCCGCGGCGATGACCGTGGTCAGGCGCTCGTGATGACCGTCGAAGTCAGCGCTTTCGAACTCCAGGGTCACATTCGGGAACTTCTCCTGGAACTCATCCGTCTCCGCTACCCTTTGGTATTCTTCTTCCAGACCATAGGTCCCAATCGAAATCGTGTATTCACGGTCAGGATCGAATGGCTGAAGGTCGAGGGCTTCCTCCTGTTGTCCTGCCGAAAAGACCGGAACTGCTGTTACCAGTAGAAAGGCCACTAGTAATGCACTTACCCGAAACCATGTCCTCATTGGTTTCCCCCTTTTGTTGTGTGGTGTGGCATCCGGCGCGACAAGCCGGATGCTTCCGTCTCAGGCGGGCTGACCGCCGCCGCAACACGAAGCGCGCACCTTAGCCTACCGGCTCAGGCAAACCGCACTCCGTTCATAGGTTGCTTGCTGCATGCAACATAATCAGAATCGCACCGGACCGCCATTTTGTCAACGCCACATTTGACGAGTGGAAGTGAACTGCAGGAAGCTGATATTAACCGTCGTGGTGATCGGCGCCTGCCCCGACTTGAGGCATCGATCAGGGAAGGTTCAAGGTACTCTCGCAGGTTTCTCCTTGTTTCCTTTCCGCCGCGTCATGATTTGTTTTGTCTCAGTATCTCTGTCGACCTCTGTGGTCTTTGACTCAGATCGCCGCGTGAGTATGGACCGGTCCAGAACGACCGTGATACTCTTCGTGGTAATATGAAGAACGTCGACAGTCTGGGGATCCTCCCGGTTATCGGAGTCGGAAAGAGGTACGTTTGATTGAGAGAATGCAGGTAGCGGTTAGCCGGGCACACGAGGCCGGCGTAGCGGTGACCGAGTGCTACTCTGCTGTCTGTTCGGGTGTTTCCCAGCTTCCTGATCTTACATTGTTCGTGATTGCCGGTGACTCATACGACCCAGAGATCGCAGCGCGTGTTGCCATGGAAAAGAGCAGGACAGCGTGCGGTATTCATGCGGCGGGAGCTCTGTCGCATTACGGAATAGTCGAACATGGCATTACCTGTGCAGCTCTCTGGACATCGGAACCTATACTGGGACCGCTACTGCTGAACGAAGAGGAGGCGATAGGCAGAGTCGGCGATAAATCGACTGCGGATGAGTTGGCGGCCGTAGATGCCGGGCGTCGCGTGGGAAAGCTCCTATCCAACAACGGAGGGACGGAGGCTCCGGTGGGATTAGGGCTGGCTCTGTATGCGTTCGACGAGCGAATCGGGTTCTTTGGTGGGATGTACGATGCCGTAGGGCCGCTGATGCCTCTTCTCGGGGGGCGCACGGTGGATCGAGATGCGGGGGATGGCTTTCTGTTTGGCGAAGGGAAATGGATTCGCCGAGGAATCCTGACGCTTGGCCTTCAATCGGATAAGCGGGCGGAGGTGTGTTTGCGGCATGGGTGGCGACCTGTCGGACGGCCTGTCCTGGTCACACAGTCGTGGCCCGAGCCCTTGAATCTGGACGGATATCCCGCGTGGGACACGTACGCCCACCTGCCGGAACGGGAGCATAAACGGTCTAGCGCGGGCTGCCAACCAGGTGACATGGCGTTGGATGACTTCGCGCTGCAGTGTCCCTTGGGTGTTCCTGTGGCCTCGGATCGGTATCTGACTTACGACGTGAGGTTTGCCATGGAGGAAGGCGAGTCGGTCTGCTGGTCGCGGGTACCTGAAGGCTCATTGGTCCGCATAATGTCGGTCAGCGCGGGAAGCCTACAGAATGCGACTGCGGAGTCTGTGAGGAGCGTCTGCGAAAGAGAACCGACCGGGATTGCCGGGCTGATCGGTGTGAGTTGCATAACGCGGAGGTTCGTTTACGGACAGACCTACGAGCCTGAGCAAGAAGCCGTCAAATCCTGTTTGTCCGACAACGTTCCGTATCTAGTGATACCGGCGTTTGGCGAGCTTGGACCTATTGGGACCGGTCCGTTGGTAGCGTGCAACAAGACCGTGGTTGTCGGAGGCCTTCCTTGGAACGGGAAACAGAAGGACAGGAACGTACAGTAGTTGAGCAACGTACACTCGAGCTCAGCCTCGTACACAACATATCGGATATAGCGCCCAAGGAAGATTCGCTCCGTGCGTGCGCACGGGAGGTGCTGGAGCGAGCGACGTTGAGCATTGGGGCTCCTCTGGCGACGCTGTATCTGAGTGATGGTGCGGAACAGGACTCGTGGAGGGCCGTCGACAGCATTGGCCAGGTGCTTCAGCGCGGCGACGGATGCCCAGAGTACGTATTGGGGCAGGCTTTGAGCAGTAGGGACGATCTGGTTGTGATTCGAGATGCTTCGTTGCTGCATGCTCTGTTCCCTCGGGGTGTGGTACATTCTGCAATCGTCATTGTTCTTCGAAGGCTGTCCAGAGGGCGCGGAGCTCTCGCCGTCGGATGGACGGACACCGACTCTCCAACTTCATTCCAACTCCGTTTGTACCGTACGCTTGCTCGGCGGGCAGGGCTCACTCTTGACAATCTCATGTTGAGGCAGGAGATGGAGCGCGCTGCAGCGACCGACTTCCTGACGCGCTTGGCTAATCGACGTCAACTGTATGTAGATCTCGCAGGGAGAATTCAGAGAAGCGCATCCCAAGGGCGGCGCTTCGCCGTTCTTCTTCTGGATCTAAAGGGCTTCAAGCGGATCAATGACGACTTTGGGCATGCCCGAGGGGATGCGATTCTTCAGACATTTGGTCGAGTTCTCGTAGAGCATGTGCCCACGGAAGGCGAGGTGTACCGGTACGGGGGTGATGAGTTCATTGTGCTGGCCGATGATCCGTCTGACGAGACGATTTCGCTCTATCTGCAGGAGGTTACTCGTCGGGCGGAAGGCATGACCCGCTCCGGTGAAGAGCCGATCCGTTTCGATGCCGGTTGGTCGCGTTTCCCGGACGACGGAACTACGGTTGACGAGTTGTTGGAGGTCGCCGATTCCAGAATGTACGATGTGAAAAGGCGCGAACGTTGAGCTCGATCACGCCGACACGGAGTATCGGGAACCGGCGCACTCAGTTTTCTTATTCGAACTCGTTGAAGAACACCGCTAGCACGATATCGATCTCGTTCCCGCTGACGTCGATGCCGTCCTCGGCGAGCCGATCGCGTATCTCACCGCGATCCAACGTCGGGTGGCTCTCCCTGAGCTCCACGATTCTTTCCACAGCCTCCGGAGCGACTGGGCGTTCTCTCCTGAGAAGAAAGGTTCGGTTGTTGAAAGCAAGCACCGCGGAGCGGAGGTTCACGAGTTGCCGGTTCTGGTCGACCAGTCGTTCTTCGTTGGCCCGGATCTCCTCGCCCTGCGCCTGGATGGTCTGCTGCGCCTCGTCCAATTCCTCACGTTGCGTCTGAATAGTCTGCTGCGTCTCCGCCAACTTTTGGTCTTGCGCTTCGATGATACGCTGCGCCTGAGCTACCAGCTCGTCGCGCTGCGTTCGGGCGGCTTGTTGCGTATCAGCCAACTCTTCGCGCGTCTCGGCCAACTCCTGGCGTGTCTCATCCAACAGCCCTCGGGTGCGAGCTAACTCCTCTCTGAGCGCAGTCGTTTCTTCTTCCAACTCGTTGGTGCGGCGTGCGAGTAGGTCCGGTCGTCTACTTTCGAGAAATGCTACCGGATCCTGAACAGCGCTCACGAGGCGATCCAGAAATAGCTCCTCATCGATGAACTGCCCCTGAAACCGTATGAAGTAGTCATCGACCTGGAGTCGAAAGTCATACTCCAGTGCTTGATCGAAAGTGAACCGAAGCCCGGCGGGAACGTACGGAAGGAGATCGTGACCGTCGTGCTCCAGGGCTGCCGGGATCGCGAGGACGTCTGCTCGGTCGCTTTCGGGCTGGAACGCCACGCTGATCGACTTAACCTCCAGGGCTTCCAAGTTGAAAATGTTGATGCGGATCGCGTCCAATATTCGGACGTGTCGCGACGCCACGTGCTCCTCAGGATAGTCCACCTCGATTTCGTGTCCCATGGGGCCACGGAGCAGCCACTCAGTTGTATCCTCGGTAGCTGATACGTCCAGGACTTCGTATCCCGCGTCTTCGAAGGGCGTGGCAAGGGCAATTGCGGAGGTCCCGCAGACCAGCAGTACCGTGAGTAACAATCTTTGAGTGGTTCTTTTGTGTCTTCGGTGTCGTTCCTTCATTCTTGCGTCCTCTCTTCGATTACTTCTCCACCTTCGGGGAAATGAAAATCGCCATCAGCTGCCGCCCCGTCCACATGTACAAGGATGCGATCGAATGGGTGCACTTCGGCGCCGTCAGCCAACTCCTCGGTACGGGCCCACATGCGTCCCTCGTCCTCGAAGAAGGAGATCTCCGCGACTAAGCCGTCTCGATCACGGAAGACGACCCCATACGTGTCCTCGTCCACCTCTCGTATGGGATCCAATATGACCAGCATCCGCGACGAGTTCCTGGGGTCAACTATAAATCCGCTCTCTCGATCCTCCACGATCAGCCGATCGAAGGCGTGCTCGAAGCTATCGCGTTCGGATGTGGCGGTCTCCAGACGCTCTTGGTACGCCTCTATCTCTGCTTCCAGCCGTTCACGAACCTCCTGGAGCTGCCGGTCAACTTCTTGATCCAGTTGTTCTTCCTGTTCGCTCAGTTGCTGAGCGAACTGCTCTTCGGTCTCCGCGAGCTCCTCACGGAGCTCGCGTTCGATCGTGATTCGTTCTTGCTCGAGCTCGTCGTACTCCTGTTCCAGCTCCGCATAGCCGGCTTCCAGCTCTTGGTAGCGATCACCGAGTCGGTTCCAAATCCTTTCGTACTCCGCAGTAACAAGGCCGGCGCGCGAGCGAAGCTGATCGAGCGCTCTCGGGATACTGTTCTGGTAAGGTATTTCCTGCAGCCGTGCTAATAACCGATCGAGCTCCTCCTGTTGCTGCAACAGCTCTTGGTACCCAGCGGACGTTATTGTCTCCGTTCGCGCAAGGACCTGCCGAAACGCCCCTTCGGCTTGTGCCTGGGGAAGCTCCGCATCCAAAAGGGATGCAATTCCCTCATCCGACAAGTCCGGGTTGTAGCGCATGGTCAGCTCTTCTATCTCCTGCTCGTGCTCCTCGCGCAGCTCCGCCACCTCGGTTTCGTGTTGTTCCAACAGTACGCTCTGCAGTTCCGCGGAGTATTCGTCGTGGGAGGCGATCTCCTGCTCATAGGCCTCTTCCAGACCGGCGAGACGTTCCTGATGTCGTTCCCGTTGATCTTCTAGTTCCATCTGCAGAAGCCGCCGCCCCTCGTCGTCAAGCAGATCTTGTCGCTCAAGGGCAGTTTCCACCTCGTCCTGGTCG
>PWGF01000405.1 GCA_003554375.1 Spirochaetaceae bacterium | reverse complement strand
GCGGCTGCCGGCGGCGGCCCGGGAACGAGGTTCGGCGCGCGGCGGGACGGAACCCCCGGACGGCCTGACCCCGGGGCAAGCCGCGGGGACTGATGGGGCTCCGCAGGGTGCATGGGGGATGGGCGAGGCCGGGGAGGTGCGGCTTGGCCCGGGGGCACGCCCAGATTCTGAGGAGAAGGTTGAAGGATGATGGGGAGCGGTCAACAACAATTGGTGCCTCACGTGGAAAAAGCTGCGCTTGACACTCAGGAGCAGCGGGTCTACCGTCATTGAGTAACGGCGTCGACTTATGATTAGTATTCCGCTTTTCTGGATTCTTCTTGGTCTCATCCTCATCGGGTCGGAATTTCTCATTCCGGGCTTCGTGATCTTCTTCTTTGGGGCGGGCGCCATTCTGACCGGGGCGCTCACCGCAATCCTGCCGGTCATACGGGAGAGCCTTCCACTTCAGATCTTGATATGGGCGGGGAGCTCCGGGCTGAGTCTCGCGCTGCTGCGCAAGTACTTCGCTCCGATATTCCGCGGAAGCCTTCTGAGCAGGAGCGAAGACCGCACGGCAATCGGCGACAAGGCGCACGTACTCGAGCGCATCGGCCCGGATCAGCCTGGACGCATCCAGTACCACGGCACCTCGTGGCCGGCAGTTACCTATGACGACGAGCCCTTGGAGAAGGATCAGAGCGTCGAAATCATGCGAAAGGAGGGCATGAATTTCGTGGTGACCCGCTCGATCATGGAGGACGTGTTCGGCGAAGATTCGGAGAGCTGAGCTGTAGGCCCCGGCCGGAAAGTAGCGGCGGCAAAGGGGCAGACGCCGGCCCCTTCGGCCAACGGCGGTTGCTCGAGCGGTAGCGGCATTTCAATGGGAGAGTTCGCGGACTCCGCGGCTCTTCACAACGGGGAGGATCGTTATGATGGAGTTGATCACGCAGTTTGGCCTGACGATCGGGCTCGTCATCCTGCTGTTTATTGTATTCTCCAAGCTGATCCGGGTTGTGCCGGAACAGGAAGCCTGGATCGTCGAGCAGTTCGGGAAGTTCAAAAAAACGCTCGGCCCCGGATTCCATCTGGTCGTGCCGTTCATCCAGAAGGTCGCCTACCAGCGGCTCCTCAAGGAGGAGGCGATCGACGTTGCTCCCCAGGTCTGTATCACCAAGGACAACGTTCAGGTCAACGTCGACGGGGTGCTCTATCTCATGGTCGTAGATGCCGAGCGCGCAAGCTACGGGATCGAGAACTACCGCTTCGCCACTGCTCAGCTCGCCCAGACCACGATGCGCAGCGAAATCGGGAAGATCGATCTGGACAACTCATTCAGCGAGCGCGACTCCATCAACAACGCGGTGGTCAAGGCGGTTGACGAAGCGAGCGATCCGTGGGGAATCAAGGTGACCCGCTACGAGATCAAGGACATCACCCCCACCGATACGGTCATGAAGGCGATGGAGCAGCAGGTTCGCGCCGAGCGCGAGCGCCGTGCGGAGATTCTGGCCAGTGAGGGTGAGAAAGAGAGCCGCATCAACCGGTCCAAGGGTGAGCGGAAAGAAGCGATCAACCTGAGTGAGGGCGAACAGCAGCGCCGGATCAACGAGGCGGACGGCCGTGCGGAGGCGGTGCAGATCATCGCCGAAGCCACCGCGGACGGAATCGCCGAGATCGCCAAATCGCTCCAGCATCCCAAGGGCAAGGAAGCGGTCAGCCTTCGAATCGCGCAGCAGTTTATCTCCCAACTCGGCCAGATCCTGGACCAGGCAGAGACCCAGGTCCTTCCCTACGACCTTGCGCAGATAAAAGGAGCTCTGGAGAGCCTCACCGGGCGTGGCCGAGGCTCGCCGGAGATAACCCGGCAAGCCGGCTTCACGCAAGGTAGCGATCAAGGCGGCCGCGGTGGCGGCGGCGGTTCGCAGGGGCGGTCGGCCTCTACGAGCGAGACGCAGCGGCCCATGCGCGAAACCTCCCGGGAGAGCGCGTCTCGATCCGGCGGGAGGCCCCAAGGCGGAAGTAGCCGGAGCGGGTCCGGGCGCGAGAGCGGCTCCGGGGCCGCATCCGGCAGATCCGCATCGGGTTCATACCACGGCGATTGGCAGGCCGATCGCCCCGGCCGCTAACCGAAGCAGCCGTTAAGAGCGTAGAGAGCAAGGAGAAGAGCAATGGAACTCTGGATTTTGGCTCCGTTGAACATTCTGCTGGTCATTGTGATCGGGCTATTTCTGATTGCGGTCATCCGCTCGATCAAGATCATCCCGGCGCAGACCGGCGTCGTGATCGAACGGCTCGGCAAGTACGTCCGCACCCTCGGCGCAGGCATCCACATGCTCGTGCCGTTCATCGATCGAGTCCGCTATCGCCATAACCTGAAGGAACAAGCGATCGATGTCCCGACTCAGCCGTGCTTCACCTACGACAACGTGCGAATCGAGGTGGACGGCGTCCTCTACTTCAAAGTGATGGAGCCGCGAAAAGCAAGCTACGGCATCAGAGACTACCGGTACGCCACCATCCAGCTTGCGCAGACCACAATGCGGAGCGTCATCGGCAAGCTAGAGCTGGACAAAACCTTCGAGGAACGGGAGAGCATCAACGCCTCCATTCTCAAAAGCATCGACGAAGCTACCGACCCGTGGGGCGTGAAGATCACTCGCTACGAGATCCAGAACATCAAGGTCCCGGACAACATTCTCACCGCCATGGAGACCCAGATGCGTGCCGAGCGCGAGAAGCGCGCCGTCATCGCCCGGAGCTACGGGGAGATGGAATCCCGGATCAACTACTCCACCGGTGAGAAACAAGAGGCAATCAACCGCAGTGAAGGCGAGAAGGAGCGTCGCATCAACGAAGCCACCGGACACGCCTCGGAGATCCGCGCCCTTGCAAAAGCCGGCGCTATGAGCATCAGCCGCATTGCGGAAGCGATCTCTAAAGACGGCGGCGATGAAGCACTCGTCATGCAGATCTCCGAAAGCTACATCCAGGAGCTTCAGAAGCTCGCCCGCAACGACACGCGCCTCATCCTTCCGATGGACCTCACCAACATCAATTCGGTGATGGAGACCGTCAACCGGATGGTCCAGCGCAGCAAGCGCCTGGGCACCGAAGACATGGACCAACACGGCTGAGCCCGGCACCGCAGGCCCGGCACCGCTCGGCTGCGTCCTCCCCGGGCGCCCGCGCCCGGCTGAACCGAGCGGGCCGGCGCAGGCCTACAACGGCACGGCGGCGCGGGCCCGCACGGGCGGCGCGGGCAGCAAACCGGGGCGCGGGTTCCAACCCGGGCCCGCCGCGCAGGCGAGTACATCTCCCCGGAAGCTGTGAAATCTACGAAACGACCGGCTCGGTCGCTTCTTTCACCCCTGCCGGCGATATCGAACGGTCACGTGTGCGCTCTTCGCGGCGAAGCTGCCTCAGAAGCCCCAACCCGAGAAGGCCTGCCAGGAGGCCGGTAAGGAGGTCCGAGACGCCTTGGGCCGCGAGGACCCCGTCCAGCCCGATGGAGAGCGAGAGCAGGAGGGCGATCGGGACGAGGAAGAGGCCTTGCCGCGCCAGGCCGATGAGCATCGCCGACATCGGCTTGCCCAGCGCCTGAAAGCTCACCATGCTGATAACCTGCACGCCGAACACAGGAAATGCACTAAATATGAAGCGCATCCCCCGGGCGCCGATCGCAACGACCTCCGGATCGGCACTGAAGAACCGCACTACCGTGGGGGCCAGGCTCACAAGAAGTGCCGCCAGCGCGGTCGCGTACACCGTGGTCCACGTCAAGCTGAGCCTTACCACGCCAAAAAGCCGCCGGTAGTAGCCTGCACCGTAGTTGTATCCGGCCATCGGCTGGTACCCCTGGCCGAAACCGTACACCGGCATCATCCCGAATATCATGACCCGGAGCGCAATCCCGAGCGCTCCCACGGCGGCATCGCCGTACGGCGCGGCAAGCGTATTGAGAAGCGCTATCCCCATGCTTGCCAGCGCTTGACGGAAGAACATCGGCGTACCTACCCAGACGATTTCCCGGTAATGGGCGAGGGGCAGCCGGAACCGCAACAGGTTGAACCGAACGTAGCTCCGCTTCAGGACGAAGTACCCGGCAAGCAGCGCGAGGCTCACGCTCTGACTGATAATCGTGGCCCACGCCGCGCCGGTGATCCCGAGGCCGGCCCCAAAGATCAGGATCGGGTCTAAGACTATGTTCAGGCCCGCCCCCGTCACCATGCCGATCATACTCCAACGCGTGTTGCCTTCGGCGCGCACCACATTGTTGAAGCAGATCTTGAGCATAATAATCGTGGAGCCGGCGACGAGCACGCGCGCATACTGCATGGCATACGGGACGATCGTGTCGGTTGCGCCGAAGAGCCGCAGCAACGGCTCGAGGAACACGAGCCCGACGGCCGAGATACTCAACCCGATGACAATGACCGAAACAACCGCGGCCGACAGCGCCCGATCAGCCGACGGCCGGTCTCCCGCACCGAGCCGCCTGCTGACAAAGCTTGCCGCTCCCATGCCGAAGCTGATCCCGATGGCGCCGATCAGCGCAAAGATCGGAAAGGCAATCGCCACCGCCCCGAGCGCCGTCGTCCCAAGCCGTCCGATGAAGATCGAGTCCACTACGTTGTACAGCGCGTTGCTGCTCATCCCGATGATCGCAGGCAGGCTCAGCCGGAACAGCGTTCCACGCAGTGCCCCCTCGCCGAGCGAGCGAGTACGCGCTTCGGCGCGAGCACGAGCACTATCTGTACTCATGGCGGCAACGATACTACCGGAGCTTCCCTAGAGGAAAGCCCACCCATCCGGAAACCCCACACCGAGCCGTTGCCACCGAAGCCGGCCGCCAACAATCCTCGCCTCACGCTCCGGGGGTTTGACTGCGCGGTCGCACTGTTGTATGTTTTGCGCCACTCTGTGGGATAATTGCCGCGCAACGCATAGGATGCCGCGCTTCCAGTCCCTCGACAGTGCGGGCGGCCCCGCCCAATGGCGTCGGAACCGGCTGTGACCGGCTGGAAGGAGTATCCTGTGCCGGTGGCCGCAAAGTCGAGGGATACCGGTGGTAAAGAAGGATTTTCCTACCGTCCATTTCTACGATCAAGACTTCGTCGATCTCTACGACCAGAGCTGGGCGTGGGCGCATGACTTCTGGCAGAAGGGGAACCAGAAGAACGGGTTCGAGAACCGCTACTTCAACTACCCCGAAAACGCCACTTTGAACCAGTTCGAGTCGTGTTTTGCCTCATTCTTCCTGGTGTATAGCAACCGCATCTACCCGCCGGCGCCCCAGCTGGACAGCTTCTACAAGAAGCAGGAAGAGGACGGCGCCATTCGGTGCGATTATAGCGTCGAGGACGGGCAACCGGTTCTCCCACGCGAGAACTCGCGCGGAGTCAACCCGCCGCTCTTCTCGTGGGCAGAGTACAATCTCTTTCACAAGATCGGCAACAAGAAGCGAGTACGCGACGTGATGCCCAAGCTCCAGGCGTACTTCGACTGGCTCCAGAGGAGCTTTCAGAAGGAAAACGGACTCTACTCGGTCCCACTCGCCGGCACAGGGATGCCCAACTCACCACGCAAGGGTATGCAGTACCCGGTGGATTTCAACGCTCAGCAGGCGTTGAACGCGCTCTACATGTCGGAGCTCGGAGACATCCTCAACGACAAAGAAATCAGCTTCACCTACAAGCGCCACTACTTCACGCTCAAAACCCGTATCAACCAGCAGATGTGGAACGAGCGCGAGGGCTTCTACTTCGATCTGGATGCCCAAGAAAACCAGCTTACCAGCAAGACCATCGGCGGCTTCTGGCCGATGCTGGCCGAACTGCCGAACGAAGTCAAGGCGGACGAGCTCGTCAAACACGTCAACAACCCGGAGACCTTCGGTCTGGAGAACCCCTTCCCCACGCTTTCCGCCGATCACCCCGAGTTCGACGAGCAGGGAGGCGGATTCAAGGGGTCGGTGTTCACGCCGTTTACGTTCATGGTGATCAAAGGGCTGGAGAAGTACGGCCATTTCGAGCTGGCGCGCGAGTGCGCCATTCGGCACCTCTACTACATCTTGGACACGCTGCATCCGGAGGGCAAAGAGAAGGGGAACATCTGGGAGGCTTACCGGCCGCGTCAAGACGGCCCGTCGCGGTGGCGCGGAAAGCAAGGCTTCCCTCGCCCGCTATTCCTGACGCACGTGGGGCTCGCGAGCATCGCGCTCATGATCGAAAACGTGATCGGGCTCTACGTCAGCCTGCCGCGCAAGACGGTGGACTGGATCATACCGACGCTGGAGATCATGGGGATAGAGAACCTTTCGCTCAAGCGGAACATGGTTACGATCCTCACCAACAAGACACCTCGCGGCTGGGAGATCCGGCTGGAGTCGGAGAAGCTCTACTACTTCACAATCGATATCCTCGGACGCAAGAAGAAAACCTTGCCTATCCCCTCAGGCAAGTGCTCGATGCTCATCGACAAGCTCTGAGGCACCCGGCCCCTGTTTCGGGGCCTGTCGGGGCCGGATAACCGAATTACCCGGCCCACACGGGCCACTCCGCCGCTTGCCGGCGCGGGACATCTCGACCACGGATGCCGCTTCGCCGCGCCCCGATATCGCGCCGGCCCACCCGCCGCAGCCCGCCCCCACCAAAGCCGGCCGCCGCCTCTATCACTCCTTCTCGGCGGCGCGGCGTTTTCCGAGCTTGCGATTGAGGAATGCGATGTGCTTGGCGGGATAGACCCCGGTGGGGCAGACCCGGCTGCAGTTCAGCGCCCGCTCGCACGCCGCGGCTCCTCGCTTGCCGTCGGCAAGGTCGAGCATCTCGTCCTCGCGCTCCGGATGCTTCTCGATTTCCCGGTCGATCGCAGCCAGCGCGGCGGGCCCGGTGAAGTCGGCGGTGACCGGGCAGGTGCTCACGCACAGTCCGCACTCGATACAGTTTTCGAACCGCGTGTATTCCGCGACGTCCTCCGGTCGCTCGGCCTTGGCGTTCACCTCACTCGGTCTCAAGTACGTAAGACCCTCGGGAAACTCCTCGAAAAACTTGGTCGGGTCCACCGCCAGATCGCCGATGTGATCCATTGTCGGGAGCGGCTCAACCCGAACCACGTCCCCCTCGAGATCGCCCAAGCGCGTCAGGCACGATAACACGAACTTTCCGTCCACGGCGCATCCGCAGGTCCCGCATGAACCGTGATGACACGAATGACGGTACATCAAATCCGGATCGATTCGAGCGCGAATGTACTCGAGCGCGTCCAACACCGTCGTTCGCTCGTTCTCCGGCACGGTAAACTCTTGGAACCCGACCTCTCGATTCCGATAGACCGCCACCGTCCGATTCCGTTCGCTCATAGCTCCTCCCGTCCTTCTATGCGCTACGCTCCGGCTCCGTCGCGTGATTGCGGTAGTAGGCTCGGTGCGAAGGCAGTACGTACTCAGCTGTTCGACACTCGCGAGAGACATCGAGCAGCCCCCCGACTACGTCCACCGCCTGCTCCGCCATGGCCCGCAGCGTCGTGGCCTTTCCGCCGATCAAGCTTACCAGGCCTCCGACTCCATCGTTCTTTCCGTGGTCGATCGTGACGAAATCACGCGAGAGTGCGCGGCCGGCTTCGACATCCACCGACGCCCCGGCAAGAGGCCGCACCGCCGCCCACGCCGCTTGATAGGGCGCTTCCGCGAAACCCGGCACCATCGCGACCGCCGACTCCCGGAGGAACTCCACCTCCTCGTCCGATGGAACAACGTCGTCCGGGTCGTCGGTTTGCCATTGGGTGGACCCGATGATCGACAGCCCCCGCTGCGGCACCAAGATATCGCCGTCCCCGGCAGGGTGGAGCCTGCTCACCACCAGGTTGGTGAGGCGCTTGCGCACTGCCAGCATCGATCCCGGAGCCGGCGTAAGTGGAAGCGACACTCCCGCCAAACCGGCAACCTGTCCTGCCCAGGCTCCGGCCGCGTTTATCACCAGGTCACATCCGATCTCCTCCTCGCGCTTGCTCCGCAGATCGCGCATGCGCACGGCCCGGACCCCCGTCCGGTCGAGCTCGATCCCGACAACCGGCGCGAAGTTCCGAATCAACGCTCCGTGCCCGCGGGCCGCCGCGAAGAAATGTAGCGGCAACCGCCACGCATCCAGCGTTCCGTCGGGAACTCGCACGCCGCAACGGATCGCCGGGTTGAGACCGGGCTCCAGCCGCAAACACGCCTCCGCCGAAAGCCGTTCAGTCGGGATACCCGCCTCGGCGCACGACTCTACGAACGTCTCCGCGAACGCTTCGTCCTCGGCGGTCAGCGCAACGAATAGCCCGGAGTTGTACTCGATTGCCTCCGGCGCAATCCGCATGAGAACGCGCGTTTCTTCCATACATTCACGCGCGATGCTGCGGTCGCCCGCGGCATACCGGGCACCCGAATGGAGCTGGCCGTGGTGCCGCCCGGTGGTTCCCGAGGTTAGCTCCCCCCGCTCCAGGAGGGTCGCCCGGTATCCCCGTTGAGCCAGATCGTAGGCCAGCGCGGCTCCCGTACCGCCCCCTCCGATCACGACGATGTGGTAGTTCGTTGGATCAGCCATAAGCGTCTTATCGCCCCTTCGGACATCGGTTCAGCGTTTCTGAACACTCGATTACGTTACATCCGAAGCATATCATCTCTGGAAAATGTGGTCTACAGACGGTGTACTCGCCAACAATCCCGGCCTCACGTTCCATGGGAGGACAACCGGTCGACTAACCGTCGCCCGCGGCCACCTCCGTATCCTCTACTCGCTCCTCGGCCGGCTTCGGTCGGCGATCGTGGGCGGCGCCCTTCCCCATTCGCCAAGCAAACTGCTCGGATTCGCCACGCCACATTGAATTCCCTGGTCGGCTCGCGGTACGCTGCGGCAACGTGCAGTACGAGCTGGGCTTGCCGGAATCGCTATGCTCAATCGACCATGAGACCCCCCGACGGCGCTTGGTCTTCGTCCTTCAGTGCGGGAGCCGGTCGTCCGGCGAAGTATCGCCGCACGCCGGAACGGACACGGCGGACGCTCTCGGGACCCAGAAGCCCCAGCCTACTTGGTATGTGAAGCCGGTGCTCGCGTTCGTGCGTCCCGACGGAACGACCGGGCGCCTTCAGCCGTATCGGGACGATGCCTCTATCCTCACGCCTCCGCCTACGGCGCGCCGTTTGTTCCAGCTGATCGAGTGCATGCCCGGCCGGCGCGTGGCGCTGCGGGAGCTGTTTGCCTCCTGGCGCCTTGCCGAGCAGCTCGCGAGTCCGAACGCCTGCGAGCTCGAGCCGCCTGTCGAGCTCTACGTGGAGCGAGCCGACGGGCTCCAGCCGGAACGGCCCGCGCGGCTCTTCCCGTTGCGCGCGCTTCACGTATCGTGGCGGGCGGCGGAGATTCGCGACGGCCGGCCGATTCTCAAGCCCATGATCACGCCTATCGGCCCAGGCTCCCAGCCCGGCCCCACATTTTCCGCGCCCGCGGACGTCGAGGCAACGTCGTTCTCCCTCGTCGTCGTCGACCGGGCCGGAGGCGGCGTGTGGTGCCGGGGCGGGAACGCCTGCGAGCTCGAACCGGCCTGCGCTCTTGCCCGCAGCGCAGCGCCCTATACCATCGAAGAAGCCACGGAGCTCAGGAAGCAAGCCGACCGCTCAGGCGGGCTACTGACGGTCGCCCCGCTTCCGAAGCAGCTCGCGGCACTTCGCCGGAGTCCCGTGGCCGTCGTCCACCTGGAAACGGAGGAAGACCGCTCGGTTCTGGCCTTGACGTTCCGCTACGGGACCGACGAGCTCCACCCCACCGATCGCCGGGAGCAGTGGATCACCCGGGACGACGGCGGCGAGAGCCCGGCCGCCGTGGGCGCGCGCGGCGACCAGGCGTTGCCGGAGGGCGGAACCGTCCGCGTAGCATTCCGCGACCGTGCGGGCGAAACAGAGCTAACGGGTACAATCCTCGCAACCCTCGCCGGCGCGCTACCGCCGTCACTGCGCGGCTACTACAATGCCGCCGGAGCGCGGGCACTGCTGCCACGCCTCGCCGCCGGGATCCGGATCGACCGTGACGCGCTCGATCTCGTAAGCGAGATCGGACCGGAGCTTCTTGAACGCGGGATCGAGATCCGGATATCCGGCGAGCCGGTGCGCCTCAGCTCCGGCGGTGCCGGTTACCGCGTCGCATCCGGAGGAGAGGACTGGCTCGAGCTGGAGGCCGGCATCGCCGAGGGAAACGGCTTCGTCGCGCTCGAAGAGCCGCTCTCACGTGGGCGACTTGCTCGTACACGCGGTGCGTTCGTCGTGCTGCGTGAACCGGTTGCCTTCGACGAAGCGTTTCAAGACCGGCTGCGCGCTCGATTCGGCCGCACGGATCTTGGCGCGCTCGAGCCGCTGTCGGATCAGCTCGTGAATCCGGATCACCGCGCGCTCGACCGCGTCCGGCGTCTGAAGCGCTCGTTCGCGGAGCTCGAGGATCGTGCCGGCATCGCGCCGCCGGCCTCATTCCGGGGATCGCTGCGACCGTACCAGCAGGCGGGGCTCTCCTGGCTCTGGTTCCTGCATCGGAACGCGCTGGGCGGAATCCTCGCCGACGACATGGGCCTGGGAAAAACGATCCAGACACTCGCCCTCCTTGACGCGGTTCGAGTACGAGACGGCTTGGAGCGCGTACTCGTCGTCTGTCCGGTCTCCACGATGCACAACTGGCGCGCCGAAGCGGAGGCGTTCATCCCGCACCTCTCAGTCTATCTCCACACCGGTCCCCAGCGCACCGGCTCCGACGATCCCTTCGGCGATGCTACGCTCGTACTCGTCAGCTACCAGACGCTGCTCCGCGATAGAACGCTATTTGCCGGCCTCGAGCTCGACTATCTGATTCTCGACGAGGCACAGAACGTCAAGAACGCCGGATCGCGTACGCATCGCGCCGTTGCCGCCCTCACGGCAGATCATCGGATCGCGCTCACCGGAACCCCCGTAGAAAACGGCACGCTCGAGCTCTGGGCGATCATGCAGCTCGTCTTCCCCGGATTGCTGGGAACCCGGGCGGAGTTCACCCGCCGGTACGCCAACCCGATCGAACGGCGAGGAGACGCCGAAGCAGCCGAGCACCTGCGGACCCTCGTGCGTCCCTTGATCCTGCGCCGTACCAAGCTCGATGTCGCCCCCGATCTTCCCGCCCGGAACGAGGAAATCGTCTATGCCGAGCTCGACGAGACGCAGCGCAGCCTCTACGAGTCGCTGCGCCGGAAGTTCCGCCGCCAGGTCCGACAAGAGGTCGAGCACAAAGGCGTCGCGGGTGCCGGCATCAAAATCATGGAGGCGATGCTCCGGCTTCGGCAGGCCGCGATTCTCCCCGCTCTGGTGGATCCCGAACACGCTTCGGTTCCCGCGGCCAAAATCGATCTGCTCCTGGATATGCTCGCGGAGATTCGCGCGGAGGGACACAAAGCGCTCGTCTTCTCGCAGTTCGTCGGCGTGCTCGAGCCGCTTTCGCGACAACTGGCCGAGGAAGGACACGAGTCGCTTTTCCTGCACGGCGGCATAAGCAGCTCCGCCCGTGCCGAGGCGATCCGCCGCTTCCAGGAGGGAAACGGCGCATCGGTCTTTCTGGTCAGCCTCAAGGCGGGTGGCGTGGGGATCAACCTTACCGCCGCCGATTACGTACTCCTCCTCGATCCATGGTGGAACCCCGCGGCAGAGGCGCAGGCCGTGGACCGCGCGCACCGCATCGGCAGGCGCCACCCCGTGTTCGCCTATCGGTTCATCGCCCGCGACACGATCGAGGAGCGGATCGTGAGGCTCCAGGAGCGCAAACGCGAGCTGTATCGCTCGCTCATCGGCAACGACGGCTCAGCGCTGCGCAACCTGAGCGCCTCCGACGTCATGGGCCTGTTTGACTGAAAACGCCCGGCGGCCCCGGCCGCGCGGCCGCGCAGGCGCACTCCGGTGCGGCTTGTCGTCGAACGGCTTCGTGGTCGCGGCCGGGCGGGCGCAGTTGTGGCTGAAGGCGCCGAGCGGGCGCAGGCGCGCGAGCGCGCTTCTTGACTGAAGACGCCCGATGGGCACGAGCGCGCAGGCGCAGTGGCCGGGCCCACGAGAGAGTTCGACGAAGGAGTCTGATGTGGTTGAGAATACGCTGTTTCGTTTTCCAATTCCCGTTCGCTTCCGGGATCTCGACGCCTACGGGCACGTCA
Organism: Spirochaetaceae bacterium; assembly: GCA_003554375.1. GTDB lineage: Bacteria > Spirochaetota > Spirochaetia > DSM-27196 > SKKC01 > PWGF01. The sequence continues at coordinate 11,390 of PWGF01000405.1, read as the reverse complement.
ACAACGCCACCTTCTTCACGCTACTGGAGGAAGCTCGCATTCAACTGCTCCGCGAGCGATTCGGCGACACGATGCACGGAACCGGACCGATATTCCTCATCCGGAGCGCCTCATGCGAGTTTCTCAAACCGATTCCGTTCGTAGACCGGGTAGTGGTCGAGCTCTGGGTTGAGCGCATGCGCCGCACCGCGGTCGACATGGCCTACCGGATCCTCGATGCCGACGTAGACGACCCGCTTGTCTACGCCACCGCACGCACAACGCTCGTCTGCTACGACACCGAGCAGGAGCGCCTTGCCGCGCTCCCGGACTGGTTCCGGAGAACCGTTACGAGCGGCTCCTAAGACGTAGCTCCTTCAGCCCGGCGCTGCGTCAACCCTTCAGCCGGACGCCGCGTCACCCGAAACGCTTCCGCAGCCGTGACCGTTCAGATGTGGGGGATTCCGAATCCACGCTCGGCGGCAGCCTCGCGAGCCTCTTCGGCGTTCTCCGCCTCCCGCACGAGCCCGAGCGCGCGGTACGTCGCCGCTGCAGTGTCGTAGGCCTCCACCGCCGCGGCAATATCGTCGGTTCGCTCGAGAACTCTGCCGTGTACCAAGTGAGCTCGCGCGAGGCGCCTTCGGCTCTGACCTTCATCCAGAAGCTCGATCGCCCGGGTCACAAAGCGCTCCGCTGCCTCGATCCGTCCGAGAGACAGGTACGCCACCGCGAGCTCCGTGCCGGCCATCCCGGCTCCACGGTACGACTGCGCCTGAGAGAACTGCTCCATCGACCGCTCCAAGAACTCTACGGCTTCTTCGGGGTTCCCCAGGTCCATGAACACCAGCCCGAGGTTGAAATGGGTGTTGGCGGCTCCGTGGATGTCCCCGATCTCCTCATAGGCCATCCCGGCCCGATCGTAGTACTCGAGCGCCTGCCGGAGATCACCGCGTGCGGAGTAGTAGTTGCCGTAGGTCCGATAGACATCGCCCAGACCACCGGCGCTCTCGATCTCCTCGAATATCGCTTCGGCCTCATCCAAGAGAGAGGGCACCTCCTCGAGGCGTCCCAGCTTATAGCGGACCATTGCGACCTCGGTGAGGATCTGAGCTCGCTCCCGGTCATTCCGGAACGTATCTGCCGTCTCCAGCGCGCGGCTGAGGGCTGAATCCGCATGAACGAGACTCCCGGCCGCGTGGTGGAGGCTCCCGAGCATCGCGTATGCTCCGGCGGCGGATCGTGCGTCTCCGGCCTCCTCGAACGCCTCAGTGGCCGATTCCATGTGCCCAATCGCGTTGTCCAGCCTACCGAGCTCGTGCATAGTCAACGCGCTTACATAGAAGACCTCAGCTTTCAACGCCGCGTCTCCGCTCTCGGCAGCTGCTTCGCGTGCGTCGGCAAGCTGCTGCATCGCAGCCGGCTCCCGCCCCGATTCCAGCCACAAGCGCCCGAGTACCAGTCCGTACGCCGCCCGCCTTTCCGGCTCGAACCGCCTCACGGTCTCCCGGGCTTCCTCCGGACCCGCGTCTAGAAGCTCGGTCAGCAGCTCTTCGTCGATGTGTGAAAATGGGTTGTCCGATGCGATTGCCGTCACCGCCGCAAAGGCGACTAGCGGCACCAGCATTAGGAGAACTGCGCAATATCTACCGGGCCTGACGTCCCCTCTCATAATCTTCCCCTCACGCGAGGGCGCCGAGCGTCGCCAGCCCAAAGGCCAGGATAACCACGGCACCTCCGATCTCCACCATATCACGAACCAGTCGGCCACCGAAACGCTCGAGCCATCCGATCGCGCGCGTCTTGAACACGATCGTAACCGCCGCCATTCCAGCCAACGCCACCGCAAGGCCTGCGGAAAGCCCCAGCGCCGCCGTAATCCCCAGCGGTATCATACCCAGCGATACGGAAAACAACAGCACCGCAGTGGTGACCGGGCAGGGCACGATGCCCGCTGATAGCACGACCGGTAGGAAACGTTTTGGAGCTGAGCGCGGGACGTAGGGCCCGCCGCCGCCGCCGTCGGCGAGCCCGAGTCGCCTGCCCATACGGTGCGCGGCTCGATCCTCGCGTTCCCGCACCAGACGCATGAGCTTTCCTACCAGCAAGAAGACACCGATGCCGATGATAAACGCCGAGCTCACCGCTTGGACTGCAAGCTGTGCTTCCGCCACCGCCATGCTCATCGCCGCCTGCGCCGTGAGGTACACTCCGAATACGATCGCCGAAGCCGAAATCGCGTGCAGCAGCCCGAAGAGCGCGCCGGCCCCCACGCCGTGGAGGACCGGGGCGTCCTCGGAAAGATAGTAGGAAATGAGCACCGTCTTACGATGGCCCGGAAGCGCAGCGTGGATGATTCCGTAAACAAACGAGATCAACAGTACAAGCGCCACGCCTCCGGCTCGCCCTCCGCCGTCGTACGCCGCGCGCAGAAAGCCCGTCAGATTTCGGTTGAGCGTCCGTTGGACCCGAGCCAGACGCTGGACCACCCACGCTCTCGCCTGTCCCAGAGGTCCGACTTCCCGGCGGGCGTGTACCGTCTCTTCCACCTCCGTGGTTGCAGAGTCGTCCCGTTCGCCGAGCGACGGCTCTTCCCGCTCCGCGGGCGCCGCCTCCTGTTCGTCATCCGAGAAGAACGGGTTCTGTTGTGCCACGAGCATAGGCGCTGTGGCCGGTAAAACGCCGGCCACTACGGCCGCGGTTAGAGCAAAACGTGCTGTTCCGTTATTGCGTCTCTTCATGCTTCACCTCCCTCACGTTCACACGCGCGGATTCGCCGGGTGAGCTCGTCTGCATCGAAGTCCTTTCCGATAAACACAAGCGCGCTCTGCCGCTCCTCACCTCGCTTCCACCGCACCGCATCAAGATTTCGCCTACTCCCAACAAGCTGAAAGCGATACTTGTAGCGTCGCCCGTCCTTCCCTGAGAACCTGAGCACCCCCTTGCCCCGGATCACTCCCGCGGGAAGACTGCGCTGGAGCTCGGCAAATGCCTCGGGGCACAACGGCTTCCGAGTGTGGAACCAGGCAGCAACGACTTCCTCGTGCCTTCGCCCCGCTCCGGAGAGCGCGCCAGGCTCCCACTCGGAGCCGGAGCGGTCTTGCCGCCATGTTTCACGGTCATGAACGGCGTTCCCCGTGGCCGCCGGCGCGTCTGCCGTACCTACATCGCCGCACAGTTGTTTCGCTCCCCGCTGCGCGCTCCCGGAGACGGGAGCGATCCGCGCCAGATAACCGGAAGCGAGAGCTTCATCTACCGAGTCGACCGCGGGAACACCCGGAGCCACGGCACCCAGCTCCTCACGAAGCCGCCTCTTCTCTCGCTCTCCGAGAGCATCGAGCCGATTCATCACCAGGCAGTCAGCCTGTCCTGCCTGCCAAGCAACGATGTCATACTCGGACCGAGCATGCTCGAACCCTTCGGCATCGATGACACATGCCACTGTGTCCAGCTCGAACGCTTGACTTCCTCCCCGGAGGAACGTACGCGCAACCGGAACCGGATCGGAAAGGCCGGAGGCTTCAACCAGAATGTGCTCGACCCGGTCCAGTCTCTTCCGAAGACGTTTCACCGCCCTGAGCAGGTCGTTCCGGGCCACGCAGCAGAGGCACCCGTTGTTGAGCTCGATAAGGTCCCCATCCTGAGCTTCCACAATGTGGCTCTCCACCGGCACCTCGCCGAACTCGTTCACCACGACGCCGAACCTCACATGGCGCTCGCGCGCGAGTACGCGGTTGATCAGGGTACTCTTCCCGGCACCGAGAAATCCGGTGATCACCGTCACCGGAATTCGCCGTTCACTCCCGGAGAGCGCTTCGCTCACCGTGGATGGCAGATTCAGGTCGACACGCTGCATACGCAGTACTCCCGAGCGGGACCGTAGGCGCCGCAATACCCCCGTGTCAATCCTGACCATACACGTCCACTTTTTTCTTCGGCGAGATATCGCGGCGATCCTGACTCGGTGGGAGCAGTCTTCAGCACCGTGGGCATTCGCCCCGGCCCGCGGCGGGCGAGCTGCGTACCACTCGTTCGCGCTCGACGACACCAACCACGAAGGGTGAGAGCCCTAGCTCATAGCCCCGACACGCTCGGCGTGAACGTTCAGAATCATCCCCACCGCGATAGAGGCAGCCCACATGGCGGAGCCGCCGAAGCTCACAAAGTAGAGCGGCAACCCGGTGACCGGCATGATGCCGATCGCCATACCGACGTTGACGAAGAAGTGGAGGGCGAGCAGCGTGGTCATCCCGGTAGCCAGTAAGCTCCCGAAGGAGTCCCGAGCACGGGCCGCAACTACAAGCCCCCGGAGGAGTAGGTAGAAGTAGAGCGAGAAGAGTACCAAGACGCCGAGGAACCCGGTCTCCTCGGCCAGCACCGAGAAGATGAAGTCGGTGCTCTGCTGTGGCAAATACTGGTACTGGCTCTGCGTACCTTGGAGAAACCCAAGGCCCGAAACGCCCCCCGCACCGACCGCCGTCACGCTCTGAATAGTATTCCAGCCGGCCCCTTGCGGATCGATCTGTGGATTCAGGAATACCACGAATCGCATAATCTGGTAGGGGCGCAACACCTGCCGGAGGATGAACGCACCGGCAAGACCTGTCTTCAGTATACCGGCGGCGTAGGCAAACCACCCGAACATGCGCCTGCGCGTTAGATAGTAGCCTCCCAAGGAAAGGCCTAGAATGACCGCCAGGGAGGCCAGCACTATGAACGTCAGGCGCGGCTCGCGGAACGTGGCAAGGAAGGGATGCGGCCGCACCAGTATATATTCCTCCACCGGAGGTATTACGGCAAAGCCCAGAACCGCCAGCCCGGATGCCGCGAAGAAGAGCACGTGCGCTATCTGAGCACCGGCTGCGAAAGCCATAGCAAAGAAGACCGGCAAGAAAACCAGCGCAGTTCCCAAATCCGGCTGCACTAGCACCAGCAGCATCGGTAGCAACGCGATGGGGATGGTCATCATGAAGCGGCTGAGCCTTCGAATGGTGGGGCCGTAGTGAGCCAGGGTTCGAGCGAGCAACAAGATGGTAGCAAGCTTGGCGAACTCGGACGGCTGCAGACCCAATCCCGCTATCCCGATCCACCGACGAGCGCCGCCCACGACCCGTCCGAACAGAAGCGTTAGCACCAGAAGTGCTACAACGGCCACGTAAACGATGACCGCAGTGTCCTTGAACACGCCGAGGCTGATCAAAGAGGCCGCAATCATGAGCACCAGGCCGATGAAAGCCCACCCGATCTGTCGCAGATGCTCGTTTCGGAGCAGCGTACCATCGGTGGTCACGTTGCTCGAATAGATGAACAGAACACCGATTGTCATCAAGGCCACTGTAACGAGCAGGATGCTATAGTCGATTCTGGAAGCTTGGCCAAATCCTCGCATCGATCTCCAGTTTAACACGACGGCGACTGAATGGGCCATTACGGTTGTGGAACGTCCGAGCGACGGATATTCCGACGGCTTGCGCTCGGGAGCGGTTTGCCCTTCAAAGCGGCCTGCCCTTCGGAAACCGAGGCCTGCCGCTCAGGCGCTATGTCATCGGGCGGCTGCTAGCCGTTCGACACCTCTTCGGTTTCGTTCAGCTCGCAGCTGATGTAGGTTTCGTGACAGTCGGTACACTCGACTACACGATGGTTACGGCGGAACTCGTCCCAGTGACGCATCTGGTTGGGCGTCAATGTGCCGGTCCCGTGGCACAGCGGGCATTCGTTCTCCAGAGCTTGAAGGACGGCATCCCGGATAAACGCAGACCGGTTTGGAATCCGGCGCAGCTCCTCTGCCAACGCGCCGTCGACCTTGAAGGTGATTATTTCCTCTTTTCGGTTTCCGCCCATTTCACGCTCCTCGTTCCACTTCCAAAAGGCCGTGAGCTCATCGAAGCGTCGGAGCGCGACCATGCCCCTGTTGATCAGGCCGCACCCCGCACGCTGACACCGGCTTGCGTAGCCGGCCGGTAATACGGTGATATTACCATCGCCCCCAGCCGTTGGGCAACTGAACGCTCGGCCGGCGTCAGGGCAAACGCAACCGGACGCACGCGTCGGCGCCGCCGGTTACGAAGGCGATCCACTCCCTGCTTCGGGCGCTTTCGGCCCGGTCCGCGAGCTCTCGCCGACCTGCGTCCAGGCGCCCTAACTCACTCCCGGCGGCGGCATCCGCTAAGCAACAGCCCGGGTCAAGCCGACCATGGTACTATGAGCCCTATCGCCGAGCTCCATTCTATCGATACGCCCGGCGGTTTCGTTACGACCTTTCTTGACCCTATTTGCCCCCCGGTTTACACTTCGTTGGTCAACACGGTGGGGGCAGTCCGGTCTTTCCGCCGGCACAGGAGTGGCGTAACGGATATCCAGAGAATTCCCGCGGTCTCGGGACGGCATCCACCACCGCGGAATCCGATGCAAGGCCAGGTTAGGATTGACTCATGAATTGGCTGTTGTTTGCGACGAAAGCGTCGGTCGTGATCCTCTCGTTTCTATTCGCCCTCGCATTCCGAGTACGTGTCGATGAGCGCCATGTTGCTCCGTTGCAGTACATTACGCTCCTCTGGCTCTTTCGGGATTTCCTGTATCTCTTTCTTCCGTCGCCGGCGGTGCTTTTCGTGTCCGACTTGGCGGTGCTCACCGGCTTCTTGATCTGGTTGCGTACATACACCGGCTCACGCGCCACCGATCGGGTCTGGTATCTGGTAGGCGGCATCGCATCGGTGTTAGCTGTCCTCGATGCATTCGGTCTGCCGGTCTTCATTGCCCCCGCCCGCCTCATCGTCTGGACCTTCGCCGTGATCTACCTGGGTACTGCCTTCATGAACGTCAGCCTCTACAATACCCCGGGCGCGGAGCTAGTCACCGACACACGAATCGTTCTGATCGGGAGCTGGGTTGCCGTCGGCATATCCTCGCTCCTGATGGGCTACCAGGATCTGGTGCTGCTTCACCTGATTCACGCCGCCACGTATCTCTCTGTCTGGTACATACTGCTTGTGAACTTCCAGCTCGTTCATACCATGAACGAGCTGACGATTCTCAACCTCAAACGGCAGGAGGCGACGCTTTTCGACTTCATGGAGACCCTGGGAGAGGCGATCGCCGAGCGGAAACCGATCAAGAACATCCTTCAGGAAGTCGTATCTACCGCCGTCCGCAGCACGGAAGCCGACGGAGGCACCATCTGGATGGTCCAGGAAGAAAGCGGAGTACTCCGCTTGTCGGCGATGGAAGGCTTCTATCCGCCACCATTCCCCTGTCCGGAAGGCACAAAGCGGAAGTCAAGCGCCGTGGAAGAGTACCTGTGGAACGTACAGATTCCCATTGGGAAGACTCCGCTCGGCGAGGCTGTCTCCGACGCGGAGCCAATTTTCGTTAAGAGCTCCGATGACGACGAGCGCCTTTCGGCCAACATAGACAAGGACATCCTCTACATCAAGAGCTTCATTGCGGTCCCGCTGCTGGTTGAGGATCGCGTAATGGGGATTCTCAGCCTCGTCCGGCGCGCGCAGGAGGCACCTTTCTCCGACGAAGACTACGGCCACGTACGCACCTTTGCAAACCACGCCTCCATGACGATCGACAACTACTACACCTACTTGGAGGCGCTCGAGAAGCGCGAGATCGAACGTGAGGTCAACATCGCAGCCGACATTCAAGAGAAGCTGGTGCCGCGCTCGTTTCCGAAGAGCCGGCGCATGGAGATCGGCGTCTACTCCAACTCGGCTCGTGGCGTGAGCGGCGACTACTACGATGTGCTCAAGCTCGACGACAACAAGCTCGGAATCGTGATGTGCGATGTGGCGGGCAAGGGAGTACCGGCAGCGCTGGTCATGGTTATGATCCACTCCATCCTCCGCCTTATCGCCAGCCCAAAGCGCGATGTCGCTGCCACGCTGACGTGGATAAACCGCGGTCTTTCCGGCCAAATCGACCTTGACCATTATGCCACAATGAGTTACCTCACCATTGACGAGAACGACATGGTCCTCACGTACTCCAACGCCGCTCATCACCCGCTTATGCTGGTGCGGAACGGTTCGGGCAGCATCGAGAAAGTGGACACACAAGGACTTCCGGTCGGCATCGAGCGCGACATGGTCTATCCGCAGAAACGGGTTCGGATACAGCAAGGCGATGTCATGGTGCTTTACACGGATGGTATCATCGAGGCCATGAACCCGCAGGGGGAACAGTTCACCATAGAACGGCTGACCGAGGTAGTTCGAGCCCACCGAGAGGGCTCCGCTACGGAGCTTACGAAGGCTATTCGTTCTTCCGTGGAAGAGTTCGTGGGATCGGCTCGTCAGCATGACGACCAAACGCTTCTGGTGCTGAAGGCCACATAGAGAGCCAATACACAATCCGGCCGAAGTGTGCGAGAATGGAGGTGGTATGGAACTACATCAACGATCCAATGGCTCGGTTCAGATCGTCGATATAGACGGCGACTTGGACTTGTACAACAGCTTCAAGCTCAAAGAGCTCGTGAATCAACTGGTCAACAGCAAGGTGGCCGGCTTAATCCTGAACTTCCAGGATGTAAGCTACATTGACTCCAGCGGAGTCGGCGTCCTCATTTACACCAATTCGCTGCTGAAAACCAACAATACGCCGTTCCGCATCATCCAGGTGCACGGATCAGTTCGTCGCGTGATCGAGCTCACAAAGCTTATCGGCTTCCTTCCTATCGTTGACACGGAAGAGGAGGCCCTGAAGCAAGTCTCGGGCAAAAGTTAGGGGGAGCTATGGCTACCAATGAGATAAAGATCGACGACAATAACCCACTCTTTAGCACACAAGGGCTCTTCTATAAGGAGTTCCCAAGCGATCTTCGGCAGGTCCGCTACTTCACTCTCTTAATCGTGCAGAAGTCTCCTCCGGAGTTTCAAGAGGTCAACCTCCTCGAGCAACAGATCAGTGAGATCATCAAGAACGCCATCAAGCACGGAAACAAGCAAGATATCAACAAGAAGGTCCGTGTTTGGTACGGCTTCGACGACACTTCGGCCAGGTTGATCGTCCAGGACGAGGGACCGGGATTCCAGCGCCTGGAGGAGTGGAACGAGTTCCTTAGGCACCGCAATGAGGCTTTTGAACAACAAGATTTCGAGGAGATGGCCAAATACATCTCATACAGAAGCCCGGATTCCGCCCCGGACGACGGCGGTAACGCACTTTTCGCAGCAGTCGAATACTGGAACGATGGCGTGGTCTTTAACTCCAAGCGAAACTGCATCGCTCTGAAGCGTACATTCCGACGCAAAAAGAAGAAGGCTCCCGGCGTGGCCGTGGGGCAATCGGCCGGAGCAGAATAGCCCGGCCGCAACACAGACATGGAGGGGGCTTCGGCGCGCCCCTCGGGATGGACGGTCGTGCCACAGACAGCTGAACAAACACAGCTGCGCATCCCGCTGAAGGTGACGGTTACCCGCGCGGCGGCGGATTACTTCATGCGGCATAACCGCCCGCTCAAGCGCATTCACATGGCGGACGATGCCGAGGAGTTCGGCTTTGTCGCGGAAACGGTGGACCGGCCGCTTGTCCATCGCTTGACCATGGCGGACTACCTCCAGCGGCTCGAGTTTGTGTCGGTGGATCCGCTGGAGAAGAGAAATGAGATACTGGAGCTCACGACGCAGATCTCTCTGAGCCTCCTGTACCGGAAGTTCGCCGCGGAGATTCGCTCCCGCCTCCTCAAGCTTCCGGAAGTAGAAGCATGGAATCGCCAGAATCCGTCCGCCATCTTGGACGAGCAGACCCGGTTTCGCGAGACGGTGGTCAACCGGGAGATGTCTCGGCACTCCGACCTGATAAAGAATCTGAAAAAGAGTATCGTCCGCCCACTCGTCGACGAGATTAACAGCCAGAGCGACATGGATGCTCCGGACCGCGACGCCGATAAGCGCCTCGCGCTCGAGTACGTCAACAACCTCAGCTCCTACGACTGGTATCTCCTGATTCTCCTCAGAACCAAGCTCGGAGCACGCCCGGAGGAGCTCATTCGCTCGGTTCTGCGCACATATGTCCGAAAGAGCACGGTCTCCGAATACCTACCCCTTATGGTCGTAGAGCTCGTCATGATCGGGCAGAACACCAATATGGTAAACGCAGGCCGCCGCATCTACGGGGAACCAGTACAGCCCGAGTCGATCATGACCAACCCGGAGATGAAAGACGCGGTCGTTGCCGAGATGCATCGCGCCGGGCAGAGTTTGGCGTTGGACTGGCATGTAAGCCCGCGCCGTCTCGACCCGAACGCGCGGCAACGGTTGACCATATCCCTATACAACATGGAGTTCCAAATGCAGGAGTTCCGTGACTCGGTCAATCGTCACAAGAACATGAACCTCAGCGACCACAGTCTCAAGGACTTTTTCGCGACCGTGGGAGGGACGGCTCAGCAGTCGCAGCTTGGCCTTTACTATCTGAGCTGCCTAAGAAGCGCGTGCGACGACCTGGACATCCGATTTGACTCCATGGTGAGCGAGGTTCCCGGAAAGGGAACCGCGTTCTTCAGCTTGATTCTGCAGTTTTAGCTCCTCAACGCTTCCTGATCGCCCACCCGCGGCTCACAGCTCCCGGGGAATACCGCTCGTTTCTGGATTCTCGAAGCCTCACGGGGCGGCAGCGGCGAGCTACATCCGTTGTTGACGCCCGGTATTCAGTCCCTCGGAGAGTTCTGCCGGCGGAACATCAGAGGTGTACGGTAACCTCGGCGGCAATCTTGCAAAGCGCCGCCTCGAACTCACCGAGCGCTTCCGGTTTTCCGACGGCACCTTGGAGTATTGGCGGCTTGCCGCCCCCTTTTGCATGTACGAGCGGGAGTGCCTCTTGCTTGAGCCGCTCGAATGAGAATCCGCTCTCAGGAGGCGCGGCAACCACCCACTGAATCGTGCCGTCACTTCGATTGATCACGCAACAGACGAGGTCCGAGTACGCCTCAACGCAGCGCTCCGCGACTACCCTCGGAATCCGTTTTGCGGCCTCCGACAGGTAGATCACGCCAACTCGGACGGGGCCGCACTGCCGGGCGCGCTCGTTCACCCTTTCGGCATACGCCGCTGCAAGGCGCTCCCGTTGCTGCTCTGCGGTGTACTCGGCGCGCTTCACTCTCTGCTCCAGATCCGCCACGGCGCCGGTGATATCTCCAGCCGGAACCGAAAGCCGGTCGGTCAGCTCGGCAGCGATCTCACTCTTGAGCCGGTAGTCCGCGTATGCTCGATCGCCGATCTTCCAGTACAGACGAACCCTGCCGCGGATCCGCTCTTGCCGGATACAGTGGACGAGCCCGACTTCGCCGGTGCGCCCCGTATGAACGCCCCCGCACGCCACCCGGTCGAACGCCTCGATTTCGACGATCCGCAGTGTGCCGCCCACTGCCGGCTCGCGACGGAGAGCGAGCGCCGGCAGCTCACTCT
>PWGF01000300.1 GCA_003554375.1 Spirochaetaceae bacterium | reverse complement strand
TGAGCGGAGGCCCCGGCGGCGGCCGGGATGGAGCGAGGGGGAATACCTTATCCCCTCCTTCTGTTTGGCTTGATTTACTTTATGACCGGCGGTCATGGCAGGGCGGCATCGGGGGTTGTCGAATCGGTCGGCGACCGAGTAGGATCGTGGAGCAGGTTCGGCCCTTGACGCTGAATATTGCTTTTCCTAACATCACCGCTCGTGAAACGTGCTCCCGGTTGTTCCGGAGTTGAGGAAACGTGCACCAGTTCTCGTATTTTCGGGATATCACGACGCGACGCAAGGAGAATGGGATGAGTGAGATGTACGAGCTGCTCCCGCATCGGGAGCCTTTTCTGTATGTGGAGCGAATCGAGAAGAGCGACGACGAGGAGATCGTGGGCTACCGGAAGTACACGATGGAGGACTACTTCTTTGCCGGCCACTTCCCGGACTATCCGGTGGTGCCGGGAGTGATCCTCGTGGAGTCGATGGCCCAGTGCGGTGGCGCGGGGCTCAAGAAGGCGGCCAAGATGGGGAGCGATACGCTCTTTTTCCTGGCGGGCATCGAAAAGGCGAAGTTTCGGCGGCAGGTGCGGCCTGACGAAGAGGTGAAGTTCGTCATTAAAAACGAGCGCGTGTCGCCACGGATGATCAAGCAGTCGGGCCAGGCGCTCGTGGGCGATGAGGTGGCGGCGGAAGCGTCGTGGACCTGCATCGCGGGATCGAAGCAGGAGATGGGGTAGCGTAGGCCGGCCGGGCCGCTCCGGCCTACCCCAGGCCTACCCCAAGCTTGCCCAGGCCGGGGCCGGCACCAGGGCCCGCCCTATTTGGGCCCGGGCCAAGGCCGAAGACGAAGATAGGAGAGCAGATACGACATCACGGGAGGGAGAACATGATCGATTTGACAGGCAAAGTGACCCTGATCACGGGCTCGGCGCGCGGGATCGGAAAATCCATTGCCGAGCGAACGGCGGAAGCGGGCTCGGACATTGTGGTCTGTGATATCAACGAGGACGAAGCCAAGGCGACGGCGGAAGAGATCGCGGCGAAAGGCGTGAGATCGAAGGGCTACCGGTGCGACGTCTCGAACGGCGATGACGTGAAGGCGCTCATTCAGACGGTGCTCGATGATTTCGGGAAGATCGATGTCCTGGTCAACAACGCGGGCATCACGCGCGACGGGATGCTCATGAGAATGAAGGAAGAGGACTGGGACCTGGTTCTCAACATCAACCTCAAGGGCGCGTTTCTGACGACGCGGGAGGTGGTCCGGCCGATGATGAAGCAGAAAGGGGGCCGGATCATCAACATCACCTCGATCGTGGGGATGATGGGAAATGCGGGGCAGGCGAACTACACGGCGTCGAAGGGCGGATTGATCTCGCTCACCAAGACGACGGCGCGGGAGTACGCGTCGCGCAACGTGACGGCCAATGCGGTGGCGCCGGGCTTTATCGATACGGCGCTGACGCGGGAGCTGCCGGAGAAGAACAAGGAGCAGATGCTTGCGCAGGTGCCGCTGGGGCGAATGGGGACGACGGAGGACGTGGCGAACGCCGTGGTCTTTCTGGCCTCGGACATGGCCTCCTACATTACCGGTCAAGTGCTCCCCGTAAACGGCGGAATGCTGATGTCGTAGCCGGCGGCGAGGGCTGGCGCCGGCACCGAGGGTCGGCGACGCGGGGTATCGACGGGGCGGGCCGGCGGCGGCGTGGGCTGCCGGCGGCGCAGGGTGTCGACGGCGTGGGCTTCGGGGGCGCGGGGTGCCGACGGCGCGGACTGCAGGGGCCCGAGCTGCCTACGCCCACCCGTGAGCGCGACACGGGCAGGACGACGCGCCGGCGCTTTGCCGAGTCGCCCGGTGAGCCCCATTCCGGTCGAGGAGACTCGGTGGTTGGCCGGATCATCAGACACTACTCACATCAGGCGGACGGAATACTCTGCCCTGACGAAGAAGCTCGATAAGCGAATTAGACTTCAGAGGAGTGCTGAAGTAGAAGCCTTGCGCGAGCCGGCACGACTCGCTCCGCATGATCGAGCGTTGTCGATCGTTCTCGACACCCTCCGCTACGAGTCTGAGCTTGAGGGAGTTTGCCATTCCGATGATTGTGGAGACCACCACTCTGGCTTGATCGCTGTGCTCCAGTTGCGCCACAAACGAGCGGTCTATCTTGAGCGTGTCGATCGGAAGCTGAACCATATAGCTGAGCGACGAGTACCCGGTCCCGAAGTCGTCGATCGAGCTGCGTACGCCGAGATCGCGGAGCTCCTGCAACCTCCGTACGCTCTCGGTGACATCTTGGATCACGGTGCTCTCGGTAAGCTCGATCTCCAGAAGAGAGGGGTCGATGTCGGCTTCCTGAAGCAGATGGCGCACCTTTCGGACGAACCCAGGTGACTCGAACTGTGCGGCGCTCACGTTCACGCAGACGGCGACGCCGCTCACTCCTTGCCGGTCCCAGCGTTTGGCGTCTCGACACGCTTCCTCGAGAATCCACTCCCCGATCCGAAGGATGAGCTCGGAGCTTTCGGCAACCGGAACGAAGGAGTCCGGCATCAGCGTTCCTTTCGCCGGATGCTGCCACCTGACGAGCGCCTCTACCGCCTCGACCCGCCCGGTGTCCAGATCGACTATGGGCTGGTACTCGAGAAAGAGTTCGCCCGACTCGAGCGCGCGACTGAGCTCCTCGGTAGTCCGCCGTCGATCGAGGACTTGGCGCCGCAGCTCCGGCTCGTAGACACGTACTCGCTGCTGCTCAGTGGGCTGCCCCCGGGCCATGTTCCGCGCGAATCCGGCGTTCTTCAACAGCTCCTCAACGTCCGAACCGTGCGCCGGCCACAAGGCAACGCCGGCGCTGAAACGCACCTCTATACGGCGCTCCTCGATCCAGTACGGACGGTGCAGGCTTCGGAGAACCTGGTACGCCAATCCCCTCGCTCTCTGCTCTGAAGCGGCCGTGCGGCAGAGCAGCACGAACTCGTCACCTTCTCTGCGATAACTCCGGGACGTTCCGTCCGTGCACGCTTGAAGGCGCCGGGCTGCTTGATGGAGAAGCCGGCTGCTCACTCGATACCCGTATTCCTCGTTTATCCGGCGAAAATAATCGGCGGCAACGAGGAACACGGCAAGACTGGCCGGCGAGCATGATGCCGCCGTCGATAAGGAGCTTGGCGAGGAGCCGCCCCCGGTCGTAGGTCAGCTCTACGACGCGAGCTATCCCCGCGTAGTGCGGCTGCGGGTCGCCAACATCCACATAGACGTAGCGGAGCGAGTTCCCGCCCCGCTCGATCTCCGCGGTTTCTCCACTGTCAGCGACCTCTCGCGCGATAGCCGCCAGCTCAGGATCGGGGGCGGCCGGCTCGTGCAGCGAGACCTCCCACCCGTCCATATCCAGAATCCGGAGATCGTCCAGCATGGCGTTGCCTTCTACCAACCGCTCGGCTACCGGGCGTGGATCGAGAGGTGCCAGATACTCGGCAATTGCATCGGTTGTGACCGCGAGCTCGAGAATCCAATCTCCTTCCGGTGCCGCTTGATACGCGTACTTCCGGAGCTTGCCGGTCTGGGACTCCCGACTCATCCTTTGCGGGCGAAACTCGCCGCTCCGGCGAATATCCTCGAGAAACTCCCTTGCATCCGGAGTCGCACCGAGTTCCAAGCCGATATCCATAGCCCTGGTGCTGTAGCGGACCACCCCCTCGGGGTCGATCAGATAGAGGTCCATGGTGCCGCCCGTTTCTTCCCGGAGCTCCTCCAGATTCACCGCGCCGGGCACCGAGCCGGCCTCGACGTATGCCTTCTGAAAGCTCTCCATCGCCGAGCGCATCTCTTGGCGGAGGGTACTCTCGATAACTCTGTATGCCTCGCTAATGAGGCGCAGCGACCCGACGACGTCGGCCTCCACCCGACGAACGCTCTCGGCGTACTCGCTCCGCATCCGGCTGTAATCGATTGCGCCGATCGCAAGCAGAATGAGAACGACGACGGCAAGCACGTAGCCGGTCAGCCGGTAGCGAAACGAGATGTAGGGCGGGTCTGAAGAGCGTTGTCCGAGACGCACGATTGAAGAAGTGTAGCCGGGCACGGGCCTCTCGACAAGGCGCGCAGTATAGTCAGCGGGTACACAGAAGAGTCGGCGGGCGGAATCCACCCGGTCCGATCGACGCACCTTGACACTGCCGTCGCGCCAGGTATGATCGGCTAGCGGGGGACGTTGTGACACCTGAGCTTATCGGAAGCCTGGGAGGTGTATTCCTGGCCGGGCTGAGTATGGGATCGACGGCGTGCGTGCTCCACTGCTCGCCGGTTCTGTTCTACGTCGGGGGGACCGCGGATAGTTGGCGAAAGGGGTTAACGAGCGTCTTTGTGTTCTCCCTGGCGCGCCTGGTGGCTCTTACTGTGCTCGGAGCTCTGGCAGGAGGCATTGGCGGATACGTCCTTTCCGTTCTTGCCGAAAGCACCGCCGCCGCGTGGGTGCGCTACGCGGCAGCGCTCCTGGTCATTGTGCTGGGTGTTTCGGTGCTGGCGGGGTGGAGCCTTTCATCGGAATCCAACCGGATATGCCGCGCACTGATCAAGGGCCGGTCCTCCGGAGGCGCCGGCTCCATGGCGCTCTTGGGCTTTCTCATCGGGATCACGCCGTTCTGTCCGGTATTTCTGGGGATACTCAACTATGCGGCTTTCGGTTTGGAAAGCACGGGGCTTGGGGCGCTCTACGCGTTCACTTTCGGGCTCGGATCGGCGCTTATTACCCCGCTTCTGGCTATCGGTCCTCTCCTCGGAGGGACCTCACGGCTGTTTACGAGCAGGACGCGGCTCCTGGTTTTCCGGCGCGTCTCCGGCGTGGTGCTGGTAGTTCTGGGGGCGGGGTTGATGCTGAGCGGCTGAGACGGTGGTCCCGGGGCTTTCACACCCCCCGTTGGTGGCAGCCGCGAGTTGAGCGGGAATCGCGGGACGCGGACGCCGGGACTGCCGGGGCGGACGACAGGAGAGCCGTGCCGGCTGCCGGACCGCGGTCAGCAACAGAAGACCGCCGAAGCCGGCAGGCCCCTCCTCACAAGCACAGGAGGATCGTACGTGGCAGCACATAAGAACCATCGCAGGTACATTGAGGTTCTCGTTCTCGTCGTGTTTGCCGCCCTGGGCGTTCTCATTGCCCTGGGGAGGCTCCCCCTGCCTGGACCGCCTGCGGGTATCGCGGAGTTTCTTCCCGGCAACGGATCGGCCGGAAGCCCTGCGGAGGACGGGGTGCTCTTATGTGACCAATGTCCCCTTGACTGTCCCCTCGCCGGCACCACCCAGGACGATTCGGCTTCCCAGCCGACCGAGCCGGTCCCTATCGACGAAGAGCCGGTTATCACCGAAGACACGGCGGATGCAGTGGCCAATCTGGAGGACTTCCCCGTGCCCGGCGGACACGTTCTCCGAAGCGGAGAAGAGCTTTCGAACGGTGGCGAGCGTGTGTGGATCGAGCTTGTTACCTGTACCCCGCCCGAAGAGGTCCTTGCCTGGTATAGAGAGCACGCCCCGGCAGCCGGATGGGAGCCAGAACAAGACACATCCAGCTTAGTGCCAAACGCGGTCTTCCTCGTGTACGAGCGCGCGGGGACGGTCGTGAACGTCTTGGTTCACATGCAGGAAGGAGAGGCCACTCGGGTTGTCGTAGACTACCCGGGGTGATGGGCCGGCC
This sequence comes from Spirochaetaceae bacterium, assembly GCA_003554375.1. Lineage (GTDB taxonomy): Bacteria > Spirochaetota > Spirochaetia > DSM-27196 > SKKC01 > PWGF01. The sequence goes on along the minus strand of PWGF01000300.1, from coordinate 17,946 downwards.
GCGTCCTCTTTACACGCACTTAACGCGAATGGCTTACTATGGAGGACATGGCTCGTACGATCCTCGTGGTGGAGGACGACCCGGATATCGTTAAGGTGGTGCGCGTCTATCTCGAGGGCGCGGGCTACGCGGTCCACCCCACTGCTGACGGAGAGTCCGGACTCCGCGCCGCGCGGGAGGTTGCTCCGGCGCTCGTAATCCTGGACTGGATGCTCCCCGGGATGGACGGCCCCACCTTCATGCGGAAGCTCCGGGGGTTGAGCGAAACCCCGGTCATTATGCTCACCGCCAAAGGTGAAGAAACGGACCGGCTCACTGGATTCTCGGCCGGGGTGGATGACTACATCGTCAAGCCGTTCAGCCCTCGGGAGTTGGTGGCGCGGGTAAAGGCGGTCCTGGCTCGGTCGAAGGCACATCACGCCCCCGGCGAGCGAGTCCGCCGTTTCGGCGACCTCTCGATCGATCCGGAGCGCCGGAGCGTACGGCTCGGAGAACACGAAGTCGAGCTGACCACCCGCGAGTTCGATCTCCTCGCGATGCTTGCGCGACATCCCCGGCGTGTCTTTACGCGGGACGAGCTTCTGGAGCGAATCTGGGGCGACGAGTACATTGGGATCGATCGAGTCGTCGACGTCCACGTTTCGCACCTTCGGGCCAAGCTGGAGCCGGAAGCGGGCGGCACGCCCCACTACATCCAAACCGTGCGTGGCGTGGGATACCGCTTTGCCGTAGAAGAAGACGAAGACGAACACGATTGACGACCGGAGCACCAGATGCCGAGAGCGCCAGAGACTGAGGACTCACATGCGACGAACTCCGATATCGACCCGGCTCTTTCTCTCCTACGTTACGGTGTTAGTCATAGCGGCGGCCGTGGCGTTCCTTGCAAGCGAGGCGTCGGCGCCGACCTTCTTTGCCCGGCATCGCGGTCCGGCGATGCACGGAATGTCGCGGATGGGAACACAGCCTCATGGCGTAGTCGACGAGGTTGACGCCGCTTACCGCCGGGCAATGCAACAGTCGATCCTCCTGGGGCTGGGCGCTGCGCTTCTGGTGGCCGGGGGTGCAAGCCTCGTTATCAGCCGGCGGATTACCGCTCCCCTGCGGCGGATGCACCGGGCAAGCGAACGGATCGCCGAAGGATCGTATACTGAGCGGCTCGAGGACGACGCCCCCGGGGAGGTTGGCGAGCTTGCTTCCGCCTTCAACCGCATGGCAGGGGAGCTGGAAAGCACCGAGGTACGGCGAAGCGCGCTCATCGGAAACGTTGCGCATGAGCTCCGAACGCCCCTTTCGAGTCTCCAGGGTTACATCGAAGGCATCAGCGATGGGTACTTCCACGCAGACGCCGATACCCTGGCCTCCTGCTCCCGGCAGGTCGCGCGGCTCCGCCGGCTGGTCGACGACCTGGGGCTCCTCTCACGGGTGGAGGCGGGCGTAGAATCGATCGAGACACGCCCGTGCAGCTTGAGCGCGATCTTTAGCCAGGCCGAACGCGACTTCGCCGCCCGCTTCGCGGAAAAGGAGGTAGCGCTGGAAGTGAAGCCGCCTACCCTATCACGCTCGGTCTACGCGGATCCGGAGCGAACACTCCAGATAGTCGAGAACCTCCTTTCGAACGCGCTCCGTCACACCCCAACCGGAGGGGGCGTCACGCTCGAGGCAGCTCTCGATCCCGAGGCTGCCACGGAGGTGCGCGCGGGCACCGGAGGCCAGGCTTTCCGCAACGCCACACCGCCGGTTCGCATTTCGGTAACCGACACCGGAGAAGGGATTCCGCCGGACGCACTCCCCCACGTCTTCGAGCGCTTCTACCGGGCGGACCCGGCACGACGGAAGAGAGAGGGCGCAGGGACCGGGATCGGCCTGACCGTGGCGAAAGCGTTCGTGGAGGCACAAGGCGGGACGATCCGCGCCGAGAGCACGCCGGGGAGTGGGACAACGGTATCCTTCACCCTCCCGACCGTTCCGGACTGAGCCGGAAGCACACGCCGAAGCGTGCGCGCTTAATACCAGCTTAAACTTAGCGTTTTACCTTCACCTCATACAAACGGACGCAGTGGCGTCCGCGCAAACTGCTATGACTGAGAGTACTATCAGAGGAGGTACTATGATACACACAGATCGAAGAGACACTGCCGCGAGCACCTCCCGGAAAACCGGAAGCAGCTCCGGACGATCGATGGTTCGATTGCTCGGCCTTGTCGCGCTCGTGCTTCTAGCCGGCGCTGCGACCGCCGCCGCTTTTGGGGGGCACCGCGGAGGCCACCATGGAGGACCGCCCGCATGGGACGATGATTTCGAGTCCAGACGCCCCGGCCGTCTCCACGGCATGGTCGACGAACGATGGGATGACGAGGCACGCCGTGCGACCGAGCTCACCGAAGCCGAATTCCTGGCCCACATGATTCCACACCACCAGGAAGCGGTAGATCGTTCCCGGGAGCTTCTCAACGTAGCTGAGCGCCAGGAAGTGGTGGAGCTTGCCGAGTCGATTATCGCCGAACAGTCACGGGAAATCGAGCAGATGCAGGCATGGCTCGCCGAGCGCTATCCTGACACCCCGGTCCAAGAGGACTACACGCCGATGATGCGCTCACTCGACGGGCTCAGGCCGGAGGTCGCCGAGCGCGTGTTCCTAGAGGATATGCGGCGGCACCACATGCACGCGGTGCGCAACGCCCGGATGCTTCTCCGCTTTGGCGATCCGGAGCACGACGACATAGCGGAACTTGCCGAGACGATCGTGACCTCCCAGCTTGAGGAGATGGAGCACATGGCGGAGCTATACGACGAGTGGTACCGTCCGGATGCGGGCTTCTTCTCCGGACGGGGCCCGGCCGGTCGCCGGCACCACATGGGCCCTCGCTGAGGGCCGGGTCGTCAGCGCCTCCGAAGCTAGGCGGCGACACTAGGCGATGACACTAAGCGGGTACGCTGGGCGGGGACGTTGAGCGGGCCGGGCCTTCGCCGGAGTTCGGAGGCCGGTCCCGCCCCCGGGCGGCGAGATGCGTTGTCCTTCCGTCCCGCTTTCCGTGTGAGCATCCAACAATCTGCACCTCAGCTCCCATCTTGAGCCGCCCCGTTACCTGAACTCCGGTTCCGGGCGGCTCTTCCTCACCCGGCCTGTTCCGGCTCCACTCCGGGACTTGCCTTAGCTAACTGCAATTGCATACATTTGGTTAGCATCTGCAACTACACTGCAATAATAGAAACCACAGATGCAACAATTTGTTGGCCACGGAGACAAACCTGGTCCGTTTGAACGGGAGACGGGCTATTCGGCAAGGGAGACGAGATGAAGACCGTCGTAGCCGTCATCGGCCATGTAGCTCTGGCCGTCGCCTTCCTTCTGGCTACCACCTTCCTGCTCCTCCTCCCCCCCTGGACTCAAACGCAGATAGTGCGCCGGGTCGCTGAGTCACTCGAAACCCGTGCGAACCTGCTAATCACACTCGATGGCGTCTACGCCTCTCCGCGCGGCGTGGTCGTTCTTCCAGGACTCCGGGTGACTGACGTGGACGGCGCGCCGCTACTCTCGCTGCAAGAAGGCCGGATCGAGCTTGCCTTGGGTGCACTTCGCCGCCGCGAGATCCGCGCTCGCTCCATCCTACTCTCCGGAATCGAGGTGAACGTAAGCCACCTCGCCGACGGATCGCTGAATATTGCCGCCCTCGGGGCAGTCGGAGACGGGTCGCGCCCTCATCCACCGCCGGAGACCCCGGCGGCTGCCTGGAGCTTCGCGGTCGAGGCGCTTGACCTCTCCGGGACCGAGCTCACCTACCGAACGACCGCTCCTCCCGGTCGCTCGTTCACTCTGACGGAGGTGCGGGTCACGGCGTCGGACCTATCTTGGACCCCGGAAACGGCGGCCGTCGGGGGCGCACAGAGCGGCCTCAAGGGCCGCATTCTGGAGCTGGCCGGAACCGCTGAGATCGTCTCGACCGGCGTTGAGGAAGAAGCCGCTGCCCGCGAACTCGGCCCGATTCGCTTCGAGGATGGCGCCGCCGAGATTGCGCTTGGCCCGGAGACGGCGCGGGTAGAGGGGTTCCGCCTCATGCTCCATGATACGCTCCTCACCGGCTCCGGAGATGCGAGTTTCGGCGCGGACGGAATTGCCCACCTGCGCGAAGTTGGGATCGATCTCTCGGCGAGCGGAACCTTTGGCTTCGGCAGAGTCAGCGCGCAACTGAGCCCGGCCCCCGGGGCACCGCCTGACGCGTCGGTGTTCGGCGGAAAGCTCGGGCACACCGCCTGGGCGGAGCTAACTCTCCGTACCGAGCAGGAAACCGTACTCGATCTCCGTACGGACCTGACCGCGGATCAGACCGGAGAGCGGCCTTTCTACGCCGGCTTGATCCACCTCGGCCATGGAGATATCTACGCGCTGGGAGTCGCCACCATGCCGCTTGTCGCCCAAGCGGAACTGGCCTTCTTCGGAGACTTCGTATCCGTGGACGATTTTGAAGCTACAATCGACCTCCGCTCGCTTCACATGCAAAGCGATACGGAGGAGCTCCACCTCTCCGAGATGAGACTCGTGGCCGGCGCAAAACCGGACTCATCTTTTGCTCGGCTGGATTCGCCGTTCCTGCACGCAGAATTCAGTGCCGCTCAGAGCTTTCTCGCGGTACCGGACTCGGTACGCGGGCACCTGGGCCGACACCTATCGGTACCGGCCGCCCTATCGAGCGCGCTTGGACGGCCGGCGGAGCATTCCCATGCCGAAGGTCTCGGCGGAACCAGCCTTCTCGCCGAGATCGAACGAATCTCGGCCGCAGGCGACACGGCCCACGCCACGGCCGGAGCTATGGAGCTCCGCATCGTCCTCCACCCCCCTCCGGGGTTGCTCCTCCCGCTTGTTCCGGCCCTCCGGGAGATCTCCTCGGTCGAGGTCCTTCTCAGCTACCAGCCCGAGCTGGGCTCGCTCAGCATGGCGGCAGACGTAGCTCGGCTCTCGATCTCGAACTGGGAAGGCGACGGCGTACAGGCACGGCTTGTAAGTACCCCAACCACGCTCAGCTATAGTATGGGCGCCAAGCGCCTCGCAGCCGGCGCCCAGGAAGCGCGGAATCTTTCGCTTTCGGGCGAAGCGACGGCCACCACATTTACGGCAAGGGCTCAGGTAAGCGACAAGGAAGGAGGGACTCTTTTTGCCGCAGGAGCCCGCGCAGCGCTCGAGCCGAGCGCTGACCGCGTGACTATTGCATTCGACTCGGAGGAGCTACACCTTCTGGGGTGGCAATGGCACGTCCCGGCCGCGCACCGCGTGGTCGTAGAACCAACGGCGATCCACGTGGACCAGTTGCGCTTCGAACGGCAAGATCTGACGATCACGCTCAATTCACGCCGGGCCGGTACCGACATGCCCGCGCCCCTCGACATCAAGATCTCCGGTTTCGAGCTCGGCGCCGTTCCCGAGCTTGTCGAGTACCTCCGGCTCGCGGGCTTCCCCCAGGTGGGCGATGCCGGCCCCCTCCATCTTCTCACCAATCATGATCCGCACGCGCAACAAATAGTCGGAGTAATCGCGGCGACTGTTACCGTAGTCCCTTTTCGGATACAGCCGCTTCTCGAGTATGCGTCGATCCAGGCGGAAGGCCTTTCGTTTCAGGGGCACACGATCGACTCGGTTGCCGCAACCGCACGCTCCGTGGGCGAGGACACCTATCTTCTCTCGGCAACGTTGCGCGAAGGATCAAGCCGAGCCCGCCTAAGCGGCTCATACCGGTGGAGTCGCGGCGAGCTCGATATCGCCCTCGATATCGTACGTCTGGAACTGGGAGATCTGGCTTCGTTCCTTCCCGACCGGTTGACCGACGCACAGGGCTATATTCGAGCCGAACTCACCGCGCGCGGACCGCTCCGTGAACCGGCAGTCGGAGGGCTCCTCTTCTCTCACGGGGTCTCGGTCCGCATTCCCGAGCTGGGTACGAGCTTCGCAATCGATGGGCAGGCCGTACGTGTCGCGGCGGCAGACCTACGCCGTCCGACGCTTCACTTCGACCGGTTCACTATCCGAGACGCGTACGGACAACCGCTCGAAGTGAACGGCTTCGTCCGGCTCGCGCCGGACCTCGCACAGACGGCAGTCGAGACTCGCCTCTCAATCGACCGCTTCACGGCTATGGCCCGCGCCCGGGAGCCCGGCGAAGGCTTCCATGGAGTCGCCCTGGTAGACGGCGAGCTAACAATCTCCGGTAGTCTAGCAGAACCGCGGATCTCCGGCGCACTCTCCTTGAAGTCCGGTAGCGCGGTTTCCTTCGTACTCCCGGACATTGCCGACATGGTTCCGGGATCGAGCGGTACCGTTCGCTTCGTCGACACTCCGATCGAAGCCGCGCTCTCCGAGGCGGACATCCCGGGGGCGTTGCCCCGGATAGAGCCGACGCTCAACTGTGCTCTCTCTATCGACCCGGACACCCTCGTAGAGATCATCGTCGACCCGAGGAGCGGAGATCGCCTGAGAATCCGAGGTGGCGGCGATCTGAGCCTTGGAGTCGACGAGGGTGGCGCAGTCAGCGTCTCCGGCCGCTACACAGTCACCGAGGGAAGCTATGAGCTCTCGTTCTACAACCTTGTCCGCAGAGAGTTCGTGGTGGAGCCGGGGGGCACGATAGTATGGACCGGCGATCCGATGGGCGCACGAATCGACATCACGGCGCTTTACTCGCTCCGTACTTCAGTCGCCCCGCTGTTCGCATACGCGGCCCCTGTGGGCGCCCCTGTGCCCCGCGACGCAGTCTTTCCGTTTCAAGTGCGCCTGGTCATGAGCGGTGACCTGTCGTGGATCGAAACCCGGTTTCTCATCGATATGCCCCCTCAAGAGCGAGGCGCAATGGATGGTGCGGCGTATGCCGCCGTTGTGCGTCTAAACGAGGATGAAAGCAGACGGAACACCCAGGCCTTCGCCCTCATCGTGCTCAACCAATTCGTGGCCGACGATCTCACCGGACTGGACGAGGTCGCGATCCTCCACTCAGGCGCCCGCAGCAGCGCAAGTACGCTCCTTACTCAACAGCTCAACGCTTTAGCAGGCCGTTCGATTCCCGGAGTCGACTTAGCCTTTCTCGTCGAGTCGTATGAGTACTACACCGACGCCGGCACGGCCGGCAGAACCGAGATAGGAATCGAGCTTTCCCGGCCGCTCTTTCAGGATAGGCTCATCGTACGCGTTGGAGGGCAGATCGATCTGGAAGGGGAACGCCGCCGTGAAATGACTCTCGGCGATATCCCAGGGGACGTATCCGCCGAGTACCTCTTGACACCCGATGGCCGGTATCGGCTCCGAGCGTTCCGCGAGCGCGAGTACGAGGGGCTCTTCGACCGTTCGACTACGGCAACCGGCCTTTCGCTCGGCTTCAGCCGCGAGTTCGACCGGTTTCCATGGTCGCCTGCCGTGACACCCAAACCCGCGCAGGAGCATGACGAATGATATCGTCCTCTCTTCGTTTCACGTTCCTGGGACTTACCCTGCCAGCCTTGCCCGTGCTCACACTCTCGGCACTCCTTGTGGGCGGTTGCACAACGCTGAGTTATCTAGAGGAAGGCGAGCGACTCTATACCGGTACGCAAGTGGAGATTGAGGTTGCCGAAACCCATTCCGTTCCGCGCGCGCGGCGCGTGGTCGGCGCTCTAAGAGACTCGGCACGCCCGATCCCGAACTCCTCATGGCTCGGGACGGCCCGCCCCAAGCTCTGGGGCTATCGTGTAACCGGAGGTCCCGAGGCGCCGAGGCTTCTCGCCCGAATCGGAGAGCGCTACGGCGAGCCGCCGGTACTCTTCGATCAGGTATCCCCCGAAGCTACGACACGCGCCATTCGCTCTTGGCTCGACAACCACGGATTCTTCGACTCCGAGATCGAGATGTCGCTCGATGAAGCGCCGGGCCTTGCAGGACTGCACTACACCGTGCTCCTCCGCGAGCCATACCGCGTTGCGTCGATCGCGTGGCCCCAGGACGCGACTCCGCTCTCCGGAGTCCTCCGGGATTTGGCGCAGGAGAGCCTGGTTGAGCCGCGATCACAATACCGGCTCGACACCCTCCTCGCCGAACGCAGACGCATCGACCACGGTCTTAAAGAGGCCGGGTACTACGCGTTTCACCCAAGTTACCTAGTCTTCGAGGCACAGCGAAATCACCCCGAGCGAAGCGTCGACCTCACTTTGGTTGTGGATCCGTCCGCTCCCGAACGTGCCCTAAAGGCCCACCGGATTGCGTCCATTACCGTACATGCTGACTACCTCCCAGGCATTTCGGATTTCGATTGGCGGGGAGACGAGGGAGCCCCTCTCGGGGAGACTGGCCCCGGCACACGATCCGAGATGGCCGGGATAGAGATAGGCCCGGACTTCCACTACATTGGCGGAAAGCGCGAGCTCCGTCCGGAGCTCGTGCGGAGCGCAATCGTGCTGGAGCCCGGACGCCAGTACAGCCGCTCGCACCATCTTGCGAGCATCGACCGGCTTCTCAGCCTCGGACTCTTTCAGTACGTGAGCATTCGTTACGCCTTCGACGCCGCCGGGGAGCTCCACGCCCACGTGTACCTCACCCCGTTGCCGGAGAAGCGCGTTGAGGGCGCAGTGCGAATGGTAACCCGCTCCAACGGCCTTTCCGGGCCCGGCGTCCAGCTGGGATACCGCGACAGAAATCTCTTCGGGGGCGCGGAGCATCTCGGAGTCGATCTGAGCACGGCAATCGATCTACGAGTGGGCCGGGAGCAATCGCCCGTCGAGCGGTGGGAGCTCGGCGGTGCGGTTCATGTGTCGGCACCGCGACTCGTGGTTCCCGTCGTTTCCCGGAGCGACACCCCCGAGTCCAAGGCGGCCACAGCGATACCGCGAACCGAAGTGCGGGCCGGCTTGCAGACTCTTCGGCGTATGGACGCATATCGGCTCGACCAGGCATCCTTGTCCTTGGGATACGCTTGGAGCTCCGGTTCGGTGCTCCGCCACGAGTTGCGCCCTGTCGAAATCACGTTTGTCCGGCCCACCGACTTTTCCCCGAGCTTCACCGCGCTCCTTGCGGAGCGCCCCTCTCTTCGGGCCGGTTTCGATGAGCAGTTCATCGTCGGGGCCTCCTATAGCGTGCTTGCGGAGTCGGCTCCGGGGCCCGTCGGCCGGACCGCGGCGCGCGCTACGGTGGAGCTCGCCGGGAACGCCATCTCGCTCGGCGAGCGAGTAGTCACGGGATCACCACCGGACGCCGAAACGCCAACGCGGATCCTCAACACCCCCTACTCGCAGTTCGTCCGGGTGGACAGCGATACTCGCCACTATCTTCCCGTAACCGACCGGAGCCGGCTTGCCGGCCGGCTGCTCGCAGGGGCGGGATACGCGTACGGAAACTCCGCGGCGCTTCCCGTGAGCCGACAGTTCACCGTCGGCGGCCCCAACAGCATCCGCGCCGTCCGGAGCGGGTCGATCGGTCCCGGGGCGCTTCCTCCGTTATCGGAAGGCGGCCCACCGTTCGACCGAAGCGGAGATGTGAGGCTCGAAGCGAACATCGAGTATCGCTTTCCTGTAGCCGGCTTTCTCAACGGCGCTCTCTTTGCCGACGGGGGCAACGCCTGGACCCTCTCCCGGCAGATGGAGACGAGCGACGCCCGGAACGATGCCCCGGACGGCCGCCTGCAACCGCGGCGCATCCTCGCCGAGAGCGCCTTCGGAGCCGGCCTCGGAGCTCGACTGGATTTCTCGTTCCTGGTTCTCCGTTTGGACGCCGCAACCCTTCTCCACAAGCCGTGGCTTGCCGAAGGCCGGCGCTGGGTTCTCGACGAGATCGCACCCACCAGCCGGGACTGGCGCCGCAACAACCTGGTGCTGAACCTTGCGCTCGGCTACCCGTTCTGACGGCCGTCCCGATCTCCTTTCCAGCGCGCGTCCATCCCGCGTTTACCTCGCGCCCATTCCGCTTTCGCCCCGCTTTCACCCCCCTGCTCCCCTCGTGCTTCTCTCGCGCTTGCGTCGTGCTTGCCGCTCGTCTTCACTCACGCTTCAATGAGGGCGATATGGCTCACGCCTCGATGAGGGCTATATGAGGAACGTGAATACAAGCGGGACCACAGTCTTGATCGTCAACAGGCGTGCGAGGTGCGTCATGGAGACCCGGAACGGGTCCTGTCCGTAGTAGACGGCGAGCGACGTCATGACGGTGAACCCCCCCGGTGCCGCCGCCAGGAGGCTCAGCGAGAGGTCCCATCCGACAAACCGATGAATGACGAAGGCCGTCACCAGAGAAGTGGCGAAGATGACCACGGTGGACAACGCCAGGGGCCACAGCAAGCCGCCTGCGGCGAGGGTCCGGCCCGTATCCGGGCCGAAGTGCTGCGACACCATGATTCCCAGCAAGACGAGGAGCGGATTGAAGAGCTTCTGAGGGAACCGGCGCACCGGAAGGCCGAACGCGGAGACGCCCCCCACCGCAATAATGGCGCCCACCATCATCCCCGCCGGCACTCCGAGCTCGGTGAGCGTCAGTGAGCCTACGAGCGCCACAGCGACCGTGAGCACGAGTCGGTGCGGCCGATCAGCGAGGTACGCTCCGAGCTTCTTGAGTTCTCCCGAGACGCTCTTCAGCCCGGAGGACATCAACGCGGTTACCCCCGTTCCGGAGTCGCGCTCCTGATCCTGATCCTGGTCCGGGTCCTCGGAGAGCGCATCGCTGAGACCTCCGTACTCTGCCGGCGTTCCTGTAGCAGCGGTGCGCGAGGTCAAAAGTACCCGCTGCAGGAAGATCGGGAAGACCGTGATTATGATCAGCGCCCGTACCAGCTTCATAACCGCAACAACGGCCACATCCGCTCCAGTCGCGGTAGAGAGAACCATCATCTCCGGAAGCCCGCCGACGGTGGACGAAAGAACCGCCGTTACCGGGTCGAGTACGCTCACGGCTCCAAGGAGTGGTCCGAAAAGAAAGACGAGCATGAGCGCCCAGAGAGCGATAGCGACTGCCGGCCACAGCAGGTTCTTGAGGTCCGCGACCGTCTCGCGAGTTACTTTGGTTCCGATGAATATACCGAGCGCAACTTGCACAAACCCATCGAGGAACTCGGGCGTATGCGGGATCGGGACCTCGGCGACCCGGAGCGCACCGAGCACAAGGAGCGTCCCCAAGAGCGGCGGAACCGGTGCACGGATCAGTGAGAAAAGTCCCCAACCGACGAGCCCCAGGGCAAAGAGGATAAGCAGGGCTGATAGTTCGTACATTCAGAGTTCACTCCGAGCTCGATAGTAGCCTGTTTGGACGCTCATACTCAAAGGTGCGTTACGAGATAACTTCCGAGTCCCGGTCCTTCGCGCGCTTCTGCGTATACATCCGACCGTCGGCTACCGGCAGGAGTGCGTCAACTGTAGTCCTATCTGCGGGGCAGATCGCGGCGCCGATGCTCACAGCAAACTGCACCTGGCGAGTCGACACCGGAATCGGATTGCTGAAGCTCTCCACTATCGGATCGGGCAACTCAGGCCGGCGTCTCGCAAACCTCGAGAAGAAGGCCATAGGCCGCGTTTATCCGTTGCGCCGTCCGATGCCCGCCCGGGTTGATATCCGGGTGGTAGCGGAGCATGAGCTGCTTGTAGCGTTGCTTCACGGTGGCAGCATCGACGCCGTTTCGGGGAAGCTCCATGACCTCTCGAGCCCAGCCAACCCTCCGGTGCAGGGTGTCGCCGGAGGTCCTCCGGCTCCACGTTTGCTCGCCGTCGCGGGCGGATGCCCGATCCCGGCGGAACTCTTCCGCGCGTTCCTCCTGGAACTCGTCCTCAGGTCGCCGTGCGTACCCCAGCGTCACGGCGAGCTCGAACAACGTGACAGCGACCGATGCGAGCGCAGTAGAAAGCTCGAGGATGTGGCCGCGGAACAGCCGCTGCAGGACGGTTACGGCGCTCTGCTCGGCAAGCTCGCGCTCGCGGAAGCTCCGTTCCGCTACAAACGTTCGCGCCGCCTGCCGCATGAGCTCGTCTCTTGAGAAGTACTCGGCGAAGTATACATCCCGGGCGCGCTCGTAGGAGCCGAGCGTCCGGAGCATCGAGCGGAACGTATCCCAATCCGGAGTATGCTCCTGCGCTTCTTCGCGCGCGACGTCAAAGAACCGGGCAGTAAGCTCGACACGCAGCGGATGGGGAAGAAACGCCCCTAAGCTCGCGAGCTCCCGTTCAGCTTGCTCCCCAGCGAACAGCTCCAGAACATCCACAAGCTCACCGGCGGACTCCGCGTCGAACGTCTGCGTCAGGGTCCCGGGCTCAATCGTGGAGTGCTCGGTGCGATTACCTCCGCCGAAAGCCGCTCCGTAGAGCTCCTGGTAGAACAGCGCCGGATCCACATCAAGGAGATTGGGGAGCTGTTCCACGTCGATCCGCCAGGTTCCGTGACGCGCAAACTGGTCGCTGATCTCCTGCGCTAGTTTCTCCATCAGCCGGTTTCCCTCGTCGAGACCTTAGAGCCGCTCTCGTGGATCGTCCTCCTTCGTCGGCTTCGACCACATGGGGCCGTTAGGCGTTTGCGGCCGGAGCGACCGCCGCGACCGGCGGGCCCACCACTACGTGTAGCCGGTCCGCTCGTAGCCGTAGCCGGGGCGGTGGCCATGGCGGAGCCAGCCCGCCGCGCCGCGGCCGCGCCGGTCACGCCCGGAGATAGCGTAGCAGATCGCGGAAGCCGATCCTACCGCCCCCGGCGAGCACAGCCATCCGGAAAATGCGCGCGGAGAGGAACCCCATACCGGCAATGGTTACGCCGAGCAGACCGATGCTCGCGAAGACTTGAGCAACCGGGGGCGAGCCGACAGTGATCCTGACCAGCATGACGATGGGAGCCGTGAACGGAAAGATTGACAGCGCGACGGTAAGCGTGGAGTCCGGGGCCGTGATGATGGGCGAGATCAAGACCATCGGTACGATGAGCATGACCAGAAGGGGCATGCCGAGCTGCCCCATGTGTTGCTCGTCGGATGAACCCGCGCCGATCGCGGCGTACCCCATGGCATAGAGGAGGAATGCCCCCAGGAAGAAGACAAGCAACAGCGCCAGATTTCCGGCGGTGAGCGCATCGGGAACGCGAATGTCGAACTGCGGAGCGACGACGGAGCTCAGAAAGAGCCCCAACCCTATCCAGAACGCGTACTGCAGGAGCCCGGCCACTCCCTTGCCGAAGACTTTCCCGAACATGAGCTCGAGCGGGGTTACCGACGAGAGCATGATCTCTACCGTCTTGGAGGTGCGCTCGGTAAGCGCGCTCCTTCCGATCATCTGGCCGTAGAAGATCACGCTCATGTAGATGAGGAACACGAACGCAAATGCCGTAACGAACGCGTCGAGGAACGGATCTCCCTCCTCCGCCGTGGCATCCGGCCGGATTCGCCGCATCTCCGGACGTTCAGTTACCGCGGCGATCTCCTCCGGGTCGTAGCCGGCCTCGAGCATGCGCCGGTGCGTGACGGCCTCCCCGACAACTCGCTCGACCCGCTCGGGAATCCGCATATCGATCCCCGACTCCCCAACAAACGCATAGGCGTCCTCCCCACGCGCAAGCGGACCCAGATCGACTGCTGCGGTCATTTCGCCCTCGGCCACGGCCTCCCGCGCTCCGTCCATGGACTCCATTTCCCGTACGGAGATCCCCGCCTCGCCGAGCGCATCGCGCACCGCGGATCCAAGCCCTGCCTCGCCCGCAACGAGCGCGACGGTGATCTCCTCGTCGAGCTCCGAGTCCATCATGGCCTGCGTCCCCAGCATCGGCAGAAGCGCAACGGCAAGTATCAGGAAGGGGCCGATGATGGTAGTGATCACAAAGCCCTTGTTTGCCGCCGTGACGCGAAACTCGTGCCCGGTAACTCGTGAGAGCCGTTGACGTCCATTCATCGGTGGGCCTCCTTCCCGGCGGGATCACCGGCCGGGCGGCTTCCGCCGGCCGACGCCTCGGCACCCGACGGCGTCTCGCCCCGCGGCGCCTCGCCAGGCCGTACGTTGGCTTCGGACGACCGGCTCCGATCCCCGGGTGGGCGGCCGGCATCCCCGGAGGACGCGTCATCAGGGCTCTCCCCTCCCCGCCCGACCTTGTCGAGGAAGATCCGGTGGAGCGACGGAGCGAGGACCTCGAACCGGCTGATCCGTAGCTCTGGAGCAAGCGCCACGAGCAGACCCTGAGCTGAGGCCTCAGGGCGAAGGGTCATCTCTGCGTAGCGCGGGTAGCGGATAACATCGGAGACTTCGGGGCGGTCTTCCAGCACGCGTGCATCCCCGTCGAACTCGATCTGGACCGACCGGCTGCCGTGTTGCTCCTTCACCTCGCTCATGCTCCCGGATAGCACAAGGCTCCCGCGATCCATGATGGCAAGGCGATTGCAGAGGCGCTCCGCTTGGTCCATGACGTGGGTGGAGAAGAACACCGTCTTGCCCGAGTCCCGGAGTTCGAGGACGGTCTCGCGCAGGAGCTCGACGCTTACCGGGTCCAGCCCGCTGAACGGCTCGTCGAGGATGACGATGTCCGGATCATGCGCTACGGCGGCGATAAACTGCGCCTTGTGGCTCATTCCCTTCGAAAGCTCTCCGACCTTGCTCTCGGCACGGTCCCCAAGGCCAAAGTAATCGAGCCATCGCCCAACGCGCTCCCGGGCCGTACGTTTGTCCGTACCCTTGAGCTGGGCCAGATAGATAAGGACGTCCCGGAGCTTCTCCTTGGGATAGAGACCGCGCTCCTCCGGCAGGTAGCCGATCCGCTCCCGTATGGCATGCGAGATAGGCTCCCCGTCGAACGTGATATGCCCGCCATCCGGCAGATAGAAGCTCAACATCAAACGGATTGTCGTGGACTTGCCGGCACCATTCGGACCCAGCAACCCGAATATCTCTCCCGCCTGCGCGGCAAGGCTTAGCCGGTCAACAGCCTGCGTCCGGCCGAAACGTTTACTCACCTCGTGTAGCTCGATCATGGGTGTCTCGGTTTTTACCGGTGAAGTTCTCGCACGTCAAGGGAGGGCGACGGCTACACCCGCAGAAGACACTGATTAACGAAGTCCTCCGGAGATACAAAGATCGCTTCAACAGCCGCCAGGTAGGAGGACCCGCCGGACAGGATATGGCTGAGAACACATGTTTCATCAGGAGCTTCGGTCTGCGCCGGCGGGAATACGCAAATGAATCAGATGCGAAGGCTTCGTCGTGCCTACACTGCAGTTCATAGCACACGACGTGTGCGACATCGACGCTCGCTACGGCTTCCTAACTACTGCTCCACAAGGAGATAGCTCCCGGCGGCAAAGCCCCCGGCCGACTCCGCAAACTCGACGATGCGCGTAGCGACGCCGTCAGCGTCGTCACGCCCGACGATATTTTGGTCGACGAGAAAGTCGGCTACGACCGATACCGCAGAGTCCGCTACGTCCGCGGTCCGGTCCTGCGTTATGCCGGCAACCTTGACCTCAACACGATGGAATTCACCTGTCTCAGGGGCACCGCCCGTGCCGATTACCCCCATGGAGGCCCCGTCGTCCGATTCGTCCGACAGGAGGTACACCGACGCATCCAGGAACGGCACGTTGGATCCGGCACCGACTTCCCCCTGCACGGTGACGGTCCGGCCTACGTAGCGATCGGGATCTCCCTGGATCGAAGATACCGAAGCAGCGGCTGTAGCACACGAGACAATGAGGAGCAATAGGATGGCCGCTCCCAAACCGAGAGCGCCGACCTGACCGACAGCTCCACAGACTCTACCACAAAGTTTCACTGGGCATCTCCTTCTGCACGATATGGTTTCCGCAAACGACAGACTCTCACTTCGGCCCGAGGATTACAAGCGGACACCACGAGCGACTCCCGCCGGTGGAGTTCGAACGTTCGCACGCTCGACCGCTCGAGACCGGCGGGTATACACTGACGGAATGGAACTAACCACCTTAGGAAATACCGGAGTAAAGGTTTCGGAGCTCTGTCTTGGCGCTATGACCTTCGGTCGAGAAGCCGACAAGAAGGAGAGCATGGCGATCATGGATGCGTTCGCGGCGGCGGGGGGCAACTTCATCGACACCGCGGACGTATACACGCGCGGGGTGTCCGAGGAGATCGTGGGCGAATGGCTCGCGAGCAAGCGCCGCGAGGATTTCGTCATTGCAACGAAGGTCCGTTTCCCGATGGGCGAAGGGCCGAACGACACGGGCCTGAGCCGCAAGCACATCATGGACGGAATCGAGCGGAGTCTGGAACGGCTCGATGTGGACTACATCGACCTGTACCAAGTCCATGCGTGGGACCCGTTGACCCCGATCGAGCAGATATTGCGGACCCTGAACGATCTGGTGCGGCAGGGGCTCGTACGCTATATCGGTGCGAGCAACTTCACGGGAAGCCAGCTTCAGAAGGCGCTCGACGTATCGGATCATCTGGGGCTCGAACGGTTCGTCTCCCTCCAGCCGCAGTACAACCTTCTTGCGCGCGCGACCGAATGGGAGCTGCTCGAGGTCTGCGCCGAGGAAGGCCTTGGGGTGATTCCGTGGAGCCCGCTTCGCGGCGGATGGCTGAGCGGGGAGTTTCGCCGCGGGATGAGCGAGCCACCTGCCGGAAGCCGCGTCGAAAAAGCGGAACAGGAAGGTTGGGCCGAATCGTGGGCGAACTACAACAACGAGCGCACCTGGGAAGTCGTAGACGCCCTCTTCCAGGTGGCCGAGGAGGCAGGCAGAACTCCGGCGCAGGTTGCGATCAACTGGCTCCTCTGCAACCCGGTGGTCACCGCGCCGATCCTGGGGGCGCGCAACCTGGATCAGCTTACGGACAACCTGGGAGCCGCCGGCTGGCGCCTCACTGAGGGGCAGCTCGAGGTGCTCAACCGCGCAAGCGCTCCGGCGGTCTCCTATCCGTACGACGCGAGCGGAGTTTGGCAGCGGACGCGAACATAGCAGCCCGGCATAGGTTAGCAGCCCGGCATAGGGACCGGCACACGCGGCCGCACGCGCGCCGGCACACGGGCTTGGGCCGGCACACGCGCTCGCGCCCGCAGCCTTAACTGCTCACTCTTCGCCGAGGATCTTTCGCCGCTCGCTCACCGCTTCCCGGACGAGCTTGCCTACCGCGTCGAAGTCCCCTTCCCCGATGGTTTCGCGAGGGACCATCCAGCTTCCGCCGATGGCAAGCACGTTCGGAAGCGTCAAGTACTGCTCGAGGTTGGCGATCTTTATCCCGCCGGTGGGGATGAACTTCACGTCCCCGTACGGGCCCGCGAACGCTTTGAGCATCGCCGTTCCACCGGCGGCCTCAGCCGGGAAGAACTTCAGAAGCGTGAGCTCGTGCTCGAGCGCCGCCTCGATATCGGTCGGGGTGGCGACGCCGGGGGTGATGGGTATCGCGCGGCTCAGGCAGTACTCCACGACCCGTGCGTTGAAACCGGGCGTCACGACGAACGCGGCGCCCGCGTCGATCGCTCTGCGCGCCTGCTCGGTGGTCCGCACGGTTCCCGCTCCCACGAGGATGTCGGGCACCTGCTCTTTGATACGGCGAATGGAATCTTCGGCTGCGTCAGTCCGAAACGTGATTTCCGCGATCGGAAGCCCGCCGTCGCGCAACGCACACGCAAGCGGGACCGCGGAGTCCGCGGAATCCAGCGCGATAACCGGAATCATCCGGTGCTTTTCGAATGCTTGGAATACCTGGCTCATACTCTCCTCCTTGGGTCTGTGCTCTGGTTCATAGCTCCGGCGCCATACGGGCGAGAGCTCGCGACGGCCGCAAGCGCGAGACGGCCGAGAACCCGCGGACTCGGGGCACACGGGGCGGCCGGTGCCGGCGCGCTCTGGGCGCCGCCGTTGCAGGCGGGGCCGCGGCCTGTGGCCCACGGCCGACGGCAGACGGCCGACCGCCCACGGCCGGCGGCCCGTTGACCTGTGGCCTGTGGCTCGCGGCGTGGGGCCTGTGGCCCGCGGCGGGCGCGGGCCGGCGGCTCAGCGCTCGACGCGGGCGATT
>PWGF01000141.1 GCA_003554375.1 Spirochaetaceae bacterium | reverse complement strand
CTGGCCCGCGAGACGGTTCACGTCAACGGTGAGCGCGTGGACGAAGCCGAGCTCCACGTGGACCGCGGTGAGTCGGCCAGGCGACTGAATCTCACCTTCACCCCGGAACGCGACGGCGCATTCTACATCGGACCGCCGGCTTACCGCGACAGCTCCCCTACCCTCGACGGAAGCATTGCCGCAGGCTTCTCGTACCGTATTCCCGGCACCGTTCTCTCGGCCGGGGATGTCTCGTTCTTGGCCGATCCGGCGCTGTCACTCGACGCGGAGATATCAGGCTCCACCACCCACGGCTTCGAGCGGGCCGTCCTCGACGCCACGGCTGAGGCCGAGTTTCTGAGCTCCTTTCTCTCCCTGTCCGGCGACGTCACCACCCGCCCGGAACGGGGGCCGGCGGGGAGCTTCGGACATGAGCTCCGGATTCCCGCGGAGCGCGATCCGATCCGGCTGGTGGACCGGTACCGCCGGAGCTTCGAGGCGATGCCGGAGCGCGCTTCCCGCCTCTCGGCCGTCGAGGCCGAAGTGGACGGGGTGGGAAGCGCGCGCCTTGCTTCGAAGGCGCGCCTCCACGATCGGAAGCTCGACCAGGAGTGGATGCTGGAAGCGGAATCCGGCGCAGCGGCGGTGGACGCGCGGCTGGAACTCTTGCAGCGCAGCGACGGATTCGCCCTTCCCGAGGCGGGGTACCCGGGGAGTTGGCTCGACGGTTTTCGGCTTCTCTCGCCGTGGGAAGAGGAGGAGGCGGAAGAGCGGGGTGCGGGCGGGCGGGCGCGGTATCAGAGCGCTTCGGGCTCCGTGCGCCCGTCGGTGGAGCTCACTTCGTCGTATCGGAGTGAGCCGCGCTCGCATCTCTTTCGTGCCGGCCATACCGCTGCAACCGGAATCGAGTTCCAGCTCGGCGACGTGACCGTAGAGCCTCGCTATCGCCGGGAGGCGAATCTCACCACGGAGACCGGCGGCGGCGATCGGGACGGCCCCCAAGCCTCGAACGAATCGGAGAGCTCCGACGGCCACGGCGGCCCTGACAGCCATCGCGCCGACCTCCGCACCTACGGGAGCTCTCTTGTCCACACGCGCGCCTTCTGGCAATCGGTGCCGGCCTGGGAGCTTATCGTACCGCTGGAAGGGAGCACCTTCGCGCAAACGGTACCCGACAGTCGCTCGTTCACGTACCGTCCGGCGTTTTCCCTGGAAGCCCGGCGCCCTTTCGGCTCCCGGCTCCGAGATCTGGTGGTCCCGGTGCGGGGCTCGACCACGATCGAGCGCCGTTTCCGCTCGGAGTACGGCGAACCGTCGGCTCACCATCGGATCTCCGGCAACGTAGCCATGCGCGCCCTCAACCTCTTCGGTGAGCTCGGCGCCTACACGTTGACCGAGCTGTACCGGCAGGACGAGTTCCAGTCCGAGCTCTCGGGCGACATCACCCTGACCGGGAATACTCCTCAGTGGCGCCTGGCCCTCGCCCATGAAGCAGGCTTTTTCGCCGATGAAGGACGGGAGCTCGGAGTAGCTCATACCCTGTCCTTTTTCCGCGAAGAGTCCCCGAAAACCACGAGCGTGAGCGAACTCTTCTACAGTCTGCGGCACGATGCCGATTGGGCCGGGGTCTTACCGATCGATTTCGAGGTTGCCTCGGTATCCCACACTCCGCGAATTACCTTGGACCTGGCCCGGACGCCCGGAGAGCCGTGGGAGCGCCGCATCATCGGGGGCTATCGCGCACGTCTTGATCTGGACGATTTCGCCCAGGTGGATGCAGATCTTCAGCTCGGATGGCAACGCGAGCCCACAACAGTCGCAGAAAGCACGGCCTTTGTTGACTACGTAGGAATCGAGGCATCGCTCTCAGGACAGCTTCGCTTCTGATCATGGA
This sequence comes from Spirochaetaceae bacterium, assembly GCA_003554375.1. Classification (GTDB taxonomy): domain Bacteria; phylum Spirochaetota; class Spirochaetia; order DSM-27196; family SKKC01; genus PWGF01. The sequence goes on along the minus strand of PWGF01000141.1, from coordinate 4,332 downwards.
TATTCGGTGCCGATCGTAATATACTGTGGAACGGAAGCAACCGGGGGAACCAAGCCCGGAAACTATACTGGATGCGCAGCACAAACAAAGGAGACTTCCATGCGGGTAACTCAACCGATAGCCCTATTCTCTATCGCGCTCGGAATCCTGGCCCTGGCCGCCGCGAGCCCCTTGCATGCGCAAGATGACCCTGCCTCTCCGACAGAAGAAGGGCAAACCGCCGGTACCGGCTATGACTTCGGAATGGACCTCGGAATCGGCGTCCAATCGTATCGCAATCCTGACTACGATCCCGTGGAAAACCCGGACGTTCCCAAGTACATCGCCTACCAGAGCCTGCGAATGACCCCCGAGCTTCGGATCGGACAGCTCGGCGTAGGGCTGGACGTAACGCTCAACTACACCTTCACCGGCGGCGAAGACGGAGACGAGTTTCGGGTACGTGAAAAGGATTGGGTCCCCGACGATGATACCAGCTTTCCGGAGCTCTATCTGCCCAAGATCCGCTATGTAAGCTGGGCGCAGAAGGGAGAGCCTCTGTACGTCCGGCTGGGTACGTTGGACCGGGCAACGCTCGGGAACGCGTTCATCGTAGGCGGTTATACCAACACTCAGCACCTCCCGGAGCGCCGGATCTTCGGCGGAGTGCTGGACGTCGACGGGCGGCTTGTAGGCTTTCCGTACGTGGGCATAGAAACAGTGGCGGCAAACCTCACGGCGTGGGACGTAGTAGCGGGTCGCGCATATGTCCGGCCATTTGCCGATTTCGATCTCCCGATCGTGCCCAACATCCAGTTCGGAGCGACGGCGGCAGCCGACTTCGACCCCTACTATTTCGAGAAGAGGAACGAGGATAGCAGCTTCTACCAGGGCGAAGGACTCGACAACGACGAGCAGGTCTCCATCGCCGGAGCGGACATTCGTGCTCCGCTTCTGAACACGAGCGTCGTGTCGCTGACCGGCTTCGGCGACGTGGTTCGGCAGAAGTCCGGACTGGGCGGGATGACCGGCTTTGGTGGTCAACTCATCGGGTTCATCGACTACGGCTTCCAACTGCGCTTCGTCGGCGATAACTTCATCCCTCAGTACTTCGACCGCAGCTACGACCTCTACCGCCACCGACGGTACCAGGTGTACAGCGGAGAGGCGGAGCTTCCCGGATACGTGGGTTGGCTTGCCAATGCGGGGGTTTCCTTTCTTGACCGGCAGTTCGTCTTCAACGCCGAGATGCAAGGACCGATCGGAGGCCCTGAAGATAACGGCATCGACGAGGACGCCGCGGCAGCACGAGATCTGGCGCGCAATCCGGCGCTCACTATGAACCTGACTATGGGCGAAGGGCTCTTGGGCGGATTCTCCGTAGAAGGCCACTACGAGAAGCGCAATATCAAGGAGCTGGAGGATTTGGTCTCGCCGGAGCATGCAGTAATTGGCGGCCGGGTATCGTACCGCACCGGCCCAGCCCGCGTTTCGCTCGTATACGACTTGCGATATGACCCAACGGCCCCGGGAGACGACCAATGGCGCGTCAGCTCGGGGCTCGAAAGCTCGATCAGCCTGTTCTAGCCGGCCGACACCGGCTGGGGGTTCCGGCGCGTATGGCGATCCGGAACCGAAGAAAGAAGTTTGAGGAAACGGAGGGGAGCGATGCTACAGAGGCGTGCGACATCTTTTGCGCTTATCGTGCTGCTGCTCGGCGGCGCACTTGGCGCCGCGGCGGATGAGGCGGCGGTACTCGAGTACTTCGACGACGATCGGGAGCTTACCATCTATGACGACGAGCAATTCAAGCTCGAGTTTTTCAGTTTCGGTGAGCGCCTTGAGGAAGGCTACCAGGTCATTACCCATAACTCCTCGGCCGAGCTCCGTCTCGACCCCAACGGCTCGTTAATCCGCATGGCTCCGGACACCGTCCTCACCATCGAGCATCTGGATGGGGAAGAGGAGGCCGTTCTCAACCTCGACGAAGGCCGGCTCAGAAGCGTGGCACGACGCATGCAGGGCTCGGATTTCGAAATCCGCACGCCGGCAACAACCGCCGGCGTCCGCGGGACGGACTTCTCGTTGACACCCCAGGAGCTTGCGGTGTTCGAAGGCGAGGTGGAGTTCACCGATCGGGAGACGGGCGAAACTCTCCAACTGGGTGCCGGACGGCGGGCGGACATCACCGCGCCCACTTTTGAGCCAATCCCTATGGATCCCGCGGAAATCGAAGAACGACGATCGGAACAGGAGTTCCGGCAGCTGGATCCTCAAGCTATGCCCACCGAGGATCCAGCCGAGCCGGAGGATCCGGATGACCCGGAGCATCCGGAGGATCCGGATCCGGTCGCAGACCCTGCCACGCCGGCAGATCCGACCGTACCGGAGGGTCCTGCGGACCCCGTGGAGGATCCGGAAGACACCCTTATGACAGGCGTCATGGAAGGGCTGGCGGACGTTCTGGCCATGGAGATCGGCTCGACCACAATCGCCGGGGAAACGTACTCAAAGGCGATTCTTCAGCCCACGTTTGAGATCGGCAGGCTGCGAACTGCGCTGTACCTTCCCATCATCTACCGGCACAACCTCTTTGACCCGGACGATTGGTACCAACCGCGCGGCAACAACGAATGGTCTTTCGGAACCGATGAGAAGTTCGCCGGGGAAGACAACGAGTGGTTCCTGCGTGCCGAAGACTTCCTCCGTGACCTTCTCCTCAAGATCAGGTACATCGAGTTCGCCGAACAGCGCGACCCGTTCTTCTTTAAGCTCGGGAACATCGAGAGCATGACGCTGGGCCACGGTTCGCTCATGCGAGACTATGCAAACGACTCCGAGTTCCCCGCCGTGCGACGGGTCGGATTCAACCTTGGACTGGACCGAGGAAGCGTCGGCATCGAAACCGTCGCGAACGACCTTGCTAACCCGGCGCTCTTCGGCGGCAGGCTCTACACCAGGCCGTTGGGGGCGGATACCGCCTTCGCAGTGGGGGCATCGGCAGTAACCGATATTAGCCCCGCGAATGAAATCAGTGCCGAGGAGACGGGAGAAAGCTTGAGGGCCGCCCGCGAGGCCGATCCGCTCATCCTCACGGCAGCCGCCGACGTCGACATTTCCGTGATCGAGACGGACGTCCTCTCCATCGTGCTCTTTGGCGACGCCGCCGGGCTGATCCCGATGCTACGGAACGAAACCGTGATCGACGGGGTAACCATTGAGCGAGGATGGGAACGGGACGCTTTCCTCGAACGAGTCGAGCACGCCGACGCCGAGGACGAGCTCAGGGTTCGAAACTACGGCCTCATGAGCGGTGTATTTGGCAATGTGGCGTTCTTGGACTACCGCCTGGAGTTCCGCCATTCCAACGGCGTTTTCAGACCGGGATACTTCGGGTCGGAATATGACCGCATTCGGGGTACTCGGGCCGCAGAGCTCATGGACTACCTGCGGGATCCCGATCAGGCGCGCTTCGGCAACACCACCGGGATCTACGGTGAGGCCGGGTTCGATATTCTCAACGCAGTACGCTTTGACGGTGGCTACTTCTGGCCGTGGCGGTTCGAGAACGGCGACCTCACCTATGGAGATCGCGACGAGCTCAAGCTGAAGCTTGCCATACGAGAGGATATTCTCCCCCTCGGCTTTTACGGCAGCGTCCAATACCGGCGCACCGAGTTCATCCCGACCTTGCTCGACCGCGGTCACTTCACTGATGCAAGTCTTTTCGACGCAAACACCGTCTTCCGTGGCGAGGTGGTCTACCCAGCTGCACCGATACTCGATATCGTCGGCCAGGTCACAACGACCGTATCCCGGGATGCCGATGGCTCGGTGCGCTATGACGAGCACGGCCGCCCTGAGTGGTCGCCCTCGTTCACGGTTGAAACCCGCATCGGGTTCTGAGTACCATTCTCACCGTGAAATCCGAGGATTCGCTACCGCACTCCGGGAGCATTCAGGTGCTCCCGGAGGCGGTCGCTCGCAGTATTGCTGCGGGAGAGGTCATCGAGCGCCCCCATTCCGTGGTTCGGGAGCTCCTGGACAACAGTATCGATGCCGGGGCCACCAACATCCGGGTAGAGCTCGAGCGCGGTGGATTGGAGCGCGTCCGCGTCGTTGATGACGGCGTGGGCATGGCTCCCGACGATCTACGGATCTGTTGGAAACCGCACGCCACAAGCAAAGTTCGCTCGCAAGAGGACCTCGAACATGTGGCCACCCTCGGTTTCCGCGGAGAGGCGCTCTCCAGCATCGCTCAGGTAGCGCGCCTCGAGATCCGCGCCGCGGGCGCCCATGGGCCGGGACACCGGCTGCTCGTGGAGACCGGCGAAGAGCGCGAATTCTCGGCCG
>PWGF01000262.1 GCA_003554375.1 Spirochaetaceae bacterium | reverse complement strand
TTTGGTCCGTTGTGTCTTGTGCTCGTGTCGTGTGAAGTTGCGCGGCAGTATAGCCCGCGTGCAGCACCGCGTCGAGGTGACGCTTGCGGTGTCTGCGATTGACTGCCGCTGATGCCGAGTATGTTCCGTGAACCGCGGGAGCCGGCCTGTCCGGGGTTCGGCGATACCTACCGGACGGTGCCCGGTGCGCGCTGTGTGTCGATGTTTTCGTTCACTCGGCGCGAGTAGAGCATCATGAGGAGCCCGAAGCCGAGCAGAACGACGGGGAACAGCACGAAGCCGAGCCCGTCGGCAAGCAGCCCGACGAGCGGCGGCACGACGGTGCTTCCCGTATAGGCGACGGCCATCTGGAGCCCCATCGCATAGACCGCGTTCTTCCGGCCGAAGTAGTTCGGCGTTTCGTGCAGCATGGTTGGGAATATCGGCGCGCACCCAAGGCCGATAAGAACGAAGCCGGGCAACGAGGCGATGCCCGGCAGCGGGAGCATCAGAAGCACGACGCCCGCGACGATCGCAACCTGGCCGATTCGGATGATGCTTCGGCTCCGGAGCCGCATGGAGACGAAACCGCTCGTGACCCGGCCGACCATGATGCTGCCGTAGTACACCGATACCCATTGAGCCGCCGTCGCCGGCTCGAGCCCTTTGACCCGAACCAGGAACGTCCCACCCCAGACGCCCATCGTCCATTCCACACCGCAGTAGAAGAGAAATACGAGCAGCACCGGCGTCACCCCCTCGAGCGTCAAGGCGTGAAAGATGCTTCGCCGCGGGCAAGCCTCCGGCTGCGCTCCGCCGTCCGCGGGCCCGCCGTCCGCGGGGGCCTCCGCGGGGGCCTCGTGCTGTGCCGCCACTCTTCTCCAGAGAGGGAGCGAAAGAAAGAGCACCACGGCAAGCCCGAATTGGATGATCGAGACGGTCGAGTAGCCGTCGCGCCACGTGCCCACTCGCAGGAAGTGGGAGAGAATGAGCGGGCCCGTCGTGACACCGACAGCCCAGAAGCTATGAAGCCAGTTCATATGATGAGCGGCGTAGTGCTTCGCAACGTAGCTGTTCAGACCCGCATCGATGGAGCCGGCTCCTAGGCCCAAGGGGACTGCCAAGAGCACGAGCCACCCGAGCCCCGGTGCCAGAGCGAACCCCATCAACGACGCGGCGGTCATCAGCGTACTTACCGCCGTCACGTTGGCGGTGCCGAACCGCGCCAGCACCCGCCCGCTGACCAGAGCGGAGAGGATGGTCCCGCCGGAGATCGTCATAGAAACCGCTCCCGCCGCACTCGTCGCCACGCCGAGATCCTCCACCATGACCGGCCACGCCGCGCCAAGCAGTGCGTCCGGGAGGCCAAGACTTATGAACGCCGCGTAGATTACCAGGAGAAGAAGTGTCGCCATGCGCTCTCCGTTTACTCGTTCGGTTGATGTTGCATGTCCCGGTCTGTGGCGAGCGGATCGGCTCCCACCCTCGGACGTCCGGAGAAGATAAGACACGGCACGATCGTGAGGAACGAGACTCCCCTGCCGATCAGGCGCGCCCTGCCTTCGAGGCTGTGCAGAAGGTACATCCCCACCGCGATCGAGAGCCCGATCCAGGGAAAGATCACGAGACCTCCCACCACCCGATGGGGAGGTGGAGCCCTGCCGCTACGCCAAGGCCGATACCCAAGGGAATTGCCGAGGTACCGAGTATTCGCATCCGTAAGCACACTACTATCCGGGGTGACCGCGTGCAAGTGCGCGCTCATGTCGCCTTACTACTCGCCACCACCTCGACTATTCTACTCCCGTGGATGTTGCCGAGCGCCTGTCGAGCGTACGCACATGGAAGCGCGGTGACGAGCGAGCCCCGCACAAGCCGCTTCTGCTTCTCTACGCCATAGCAAGATACACACAGGGCGGCCAACGACTCATCCCCTTTGCCCAAGTCCAGGAGCAGCTTGGGACGTTGCTCGAGGAGTTCGGGCTCCCCAGAAAAAACACCCACCCGGAGAACCCGTTCCGGCATCTCCAGTCCGACCGTATCTGGGAAGTACAAGGCACCCTGCCTGAAGACCTGCCGTCCGGCCGATCGGTCTCAAAGAAGAAGCTGCTGGACGCCAACGCTGTGGGCGGGCTCTCTCAGGATCTCTACGATGCGCTCAAGGACGGCGGCGAGGCGGCGCGCGCCATTGAGACCATACTCCAGAACGAGTTCCCCGATACCTACCACGAGGATATCCTCAATGCGCTGGGCATTGAGCTGGATTCACTGACGCTCCGGCGGCGCCGCGATCCGCAATTCCGGCACGAGATCCTTCGCGCTTATGAGAACAGCTGCGCCATCTGCGGCTATACGAGCCGTCTCGCCGGTACGCTCGTGGGCGTAGAGGCGGCCCACATCAAGTGGCACCAAAAGGGCGGGCCGGACACCGCACCGAACGGCGTGGCGCTCTGCGCGCTCCACCACAAGCTCTTCGACCGCGGAATGATCACCTTCTCGGAAGACCGGCGGATACTGGTTTCCGAGGACGCCACCGGCTCCGCAATCTTCCGCCACCTGGTCCTCGACTTTCACGGCCGGCCGGTCAGAGAACCGATCCGCACGTCCTACACGCCCAATCCGAGCTTTCTGGAGTGGCACGTGCGGGAAGTCTTCCGCGACCCGGCGCGGCCGTTGGGCGCCGCGTAGCTGTTGGAGGTTTGGAATGATTTCTTCTTCGAAAGCCACTGACGCAGCTATCATCGCGATGAGGATAACGGAGTATCAACTGGAGTTTGATCTGTCGGATGGGCGGTCAGCGTTGCCGCTCAGTTACAGTTCCGATTTCGTGGTATCCGCGGCTATCGCACGCGCATCGCGAAGATTTGGAAAACTGGGAGGTGACCGGACGTGGCCACGGAGTTCACTGGCCCGCGCTCGATGAAGATATCAGTGTCCGGAACATCTTGGGCGGCGAAGGATCCGCTGAGAGCGCACAGTCATTTCAGAAGTGGAAAGCGTGGTATGCCTCTGAAGGCTGAGCGAAAAGGGGAGCGGCGGTAGTGAATACTCTCCCGATCAGGTGAACCGTGAATTCCAATCGCGCGTACGCGGAATCACAAGTGCCCGGAATGCTCCGGGAGACGAAAGGTCACAGCTGCAGAGATGCCCCATACCCTGGACTACTACAATCGGAACTCGCGGCGCATGGCTGAGCAGTATGAGAGCGTGGACTTCTCTGGGGCGCTGGAGGCGGTCTTTGCGGCGTTGCCGAGCGGGGCACGAGTGCTGGAGCTGGGTTGCGGCAGCGGGCGGGATGCGGCGGCGCTTGTCTCTCGCGGCTTTGAGGTGACTGCAATGGACGGGAGCGCGGAGATGTTGCGTGAGGCGGTGCGGCGCCATCCGGAGCTTGCTGGGGGGACCGTGGAACATGTGCTGCCCGGCGAGCTGCCCTTTGAGACGGCCTCCTTCGATGCGGTACTCTCCATGGCGGTCATTATGCATCTCCACGAATCGGAACTTCCAACGCTCTTTCACACAGTCCATCGAGTGCTGCGCCCCGGCGGGCTCTTTGCCTATTCGGTCAACACGGAGCGCGCCGGCCGGGATGAGCATGGCACGGATGAGCGAGGAAGGCACTTCACCTGCCTATCCGCATCCCAATGGGAGCGCTACCACACGAATGCCGGCTTTATCACCGAATGGTGCCGGGAAAGCGATGATGTGACCGGACGCCCCGGCGTCCGTTGGGTGACCCTTGTCTGCCGCCGGGGAGCGTACGGGGAAAGCGCGTAGCCCTATGCATACTGAGTTCCGGGACAAGATCAGCCAGCTCATCGCCGAGCTCCACGCCCTCTATCAACGTCCGGGCGCGGACCCAGGGCTGCTATCGCGGCTGGAAGCGGCGCAGCGGGGGCGCGCTCTGCGTCTTCGCCACCGTCCAGACCCTCTCACGGCCGGAGAACCTCACGCGCTTTGAGCTGGACGCGTTCGACAAGGCGTTTGTGGTGATCCTCGACTTCGTCGGCAACTTCGGGAAGAACTGGGTAGCGCCGTTGGCACTCGGCGGGTTTTTTGCGCTTCTCGCCGGCAAGCGCGCGGCGCTTTCCCGTATTGAGGAGTTCCAGCCACCCGCCGGCTGCTATGTCGGAGTTGACACCCGCGTTCGAGAGGTGTGGCGCGGCCGGCTTGAAGCCCTCTTCAAACCAACATGGCGATCTGGTCCGCGAACGGGTTGAGCACGCGGAGGCGTGCTATTGGTTCCGGTTTGAGAAGAAGGCGAGTAGCAAGGACGGGTGAGAGAAGAGATGTTTCAGCTTGCGCGCATCGCCCACCCTTGTCGTTATGTGGTTGTGGTGAGAAACTCCAGATAGTTTTCAGGATGGATGACGCGGAAGTTCGCTTCGGGGTAGGTTTCGAGCCAGCCCCTAGGTGGGACGACGTTGGCGGTCTTCCATTTGAACTCATATCCATACAGATGTCCGCCGGTTTCCTCGACCCAGTCGAGTTCTTTCTTGTCGTAAGTGCGCCAGAAGTAGCAGTTGAAGTGCCGCCCGCTGTACGAAAGGTGTTTGACTCGCTCCATGACGATGAAGTTCTCCCACAGCTGACCATGATCGTTGCGCAGGGCCATTTCATTGAAGTTTGAGACAAGTGCATTGCGGATTCCCGGATCGTAGAAGTAGTACTTGCTCATTTTGCTGACCTCCTTACGGAGATTCCGGGAGAATCCGTCCAGTCGATACAGCACAAAGGACTTTTCGAGCAGATCCAGATAGCGTGCCACGGTGTTCTTGTCTATCCCTACGGCGTTTGCGACTTCGTGGGTCGATACCTGACTGCCGATCTGAAACGCGAGCAGTCGCAGCACGTCGAGTATCTTTCTTGAGTCCTTGATCTTGTCAAAATCAAGGATGTCTTTGAGCAGGTATGATCCGGCCAGCTCACGAGCTATCGATTCCTTCTCCCGGTGGGTTGTAGCGGTCAGTACTGCAGGGTACATACCGTACCTCAAGTAGTCCGGCAAGTGCCGCGGAGCGTCCCATCGGCTCGTAACAGAGAGGACTTCCTGCATCGAAATGGGATAGAGGGTAATAACCGTCTTTCGTCCCGTGAGCGCTTCACCGGCAGACTGCAGCAGATCGAGCGAGGAGGAACCGGTAACCATGACGTGCACACCGGGGATGTTGTCGATGATCAGCTTGAGGCCCCGGCCGATGTTGGGAACCCTCTGAGCCTCGTCGATGAAGAGCAGGCTGTGCTGCGGAATGGTGGAACGAAAGAAATGCAGGTCGCACTGCGAGAATTGGTTGGCAAACGGGATGTCATCACCGGTCTGGGTGACAACGCCGCCGGGAAATGCGGGAGCGGTGGACAGATAACGGTGAGCCAGGGTGGTTTTGCCGACCTGCCGAGGACCGTAGAGGATCAGTACCTTGTTCGGGCGCACCAGCTCGGCAATGTCGATTCTCCTCGGTATCATGGTCTTAGTGTATACGGATCACTCAATTTCCGCAAATTAGGTGAACTGTGGTCACCCAATTTTGATCCGAAACGCGACCGATCGGTAGGTTGAGCAGCAGACGCTTTCCCGTTCCGAAGGCCGCACCCCCCGTAACCCCCGCCCGATCTACAGCTGCTGCTCGCTGCACCCATTGCCGGGCGCCGGGTACCGCTCGCCACGCTTCGAGGGCGGCGGAGGCGTAGAGCACGGCCTCCTCGGGGCTGCCGGGGACTAGTAACCGCACGTATCCGTAGTACGCGACGCGGGCTCTTCTCAGTACGGCAACCGCTTGATACTATTCCCATAAGGATAAGAGCGCGGAATCGGGGACTGCGGGATTCAGTCTAACAACGCTGTGCCGTTCATCGCTCCAAAGACTCCGCGACCGGCAATAAGGTGCTGTCAGGCCAAACAAGTCAGAGCCATCCTGGTCAGGTACCGGTTAGGAGAGAGCGATGTCGATTAAATACGAGCTGATCATCTACTGGAGTGAAGAAGACGAGTCCTTCGTGGTTGAGGTTCCGGAGCTGCCGGGTTGTATGGCTGATGGGGATACCTATGAGCAGGCTGTGGCAAACGCTCAGCAGGTCATTGAGGAATGGATCGAAACGGCGAAGGAGTTGGGGCGAGAAATTCCGAAGCCTAAAGGGCGCTTGGTGTACGCGTAACCTTACAAGGTCCCGGCAGTTTAGTTTACCGGGCAGTCGGGCAGGGTGAGGGACGTCTTTGCCGGCAGACGCTTTCCCGTTCCGAAGGC
>PWGF01000482.1 GCA_003554375.1 Spirochaetaceae bacterium | reverse complement strand
TGGGAGTCTGGCTCTTCCATACGGGGTTCGGCATTCCACTCGCCACATACCTGCTGTACAACTTCATGTCGACCATCCCGAAGAGTGTCAAAGAGTCCGCCACCATAGACGGCGCGACCGAATTCACCATATTCACCCGTCTGATAATCCCGCTCTCCGTCCCCGCTCTTGCGGCCTTCAGCATTCTGCAGTTTCTTTGGGTGTGGAACGATCTTCTCGTGCCAATGGTCTTCTTGAGCGGTGTTGGACGCGACACCGCCGTGCTTACGCAGCGCCTCATGAACCTCGTCGGCCAGTACGGTCAAGATTGGCACCTGTTGACGGCCGGTGCATTCGTGAGCATGGTTCTGCCGGTTCTCATGTTCCTGGCGCTCCAGAAGTTCTTTGTGCGCGGAATGCTTGCAGGCTCGGTGAAAGGCTGAGGCCCAGTGAACCGCGGGAGGGCCCTGAAGCTGGTCCTGCTTCCCTGTTTCCGGCAACCTCCTTGAGCTCGACAGTACAGCGGATAGTGCGGCGCCGGCGATGCCGGCACCGCGCCTCCGCTGCTCTTTTGCCGCACGGTTCAGGCAGTCCGGCCCCAAATCGAATCCGGCAAGCCGGCTACGCCCACACCATCCCGAACCGGCTTCATCCGGCGCACACCCTATCCCATCGAAAACAACCGGCCGAATGGTCTTTCCAAGCGATTCCCGTAACGCACCCAAACCACGAGGTTCACTCCTGCTATGAGCTTCGCTCTCTTGGGCTCAAAAACCGTATCGAAGTACGAGTTTTCCAGCGTATTGCAGTTGACACCGCTAGAACGCCATGATACACTGCAAACGTTCTCAGCCTTTTCATATGTTGCAGCTATGCATCGAGCCTGATACAAGAAAGGACTAGTATGGCGTCCGTCACAATCAAAGATATTGCTCAGCGCGCCAACGTGTCCCCCGCCACAGTATCCCGGGTGCTCAACGGCAGGGTGTGGGTCAGTGAGGAGAAGCGCCGCGCCGTGAACGAGTGGATTACGAAGCTCGGCTATAAGCCGAACCAAGTTGCCCAGACACTCGTCGGAACCAGATCCTTTCTCTTTGGGTTGGTCGTTACCGACGTGTCCAACCCTTTCTTTGCCGACATTGTGAAGATCGTACAACAAGAGGCCTACCTTTCGGGATATGGGGTCGTGCTGTGCCACACCGGCGCATCCCGGGAAATGGAGCGACAGCAGATTGATTCGCTTCTCAGACGCCAAGTAGACGGTGTGATCATCGTCCCCTCCGCTCCCGATGCTCCCGGCCTTGTTAAACTCCGGAAAGCACATGTTCCCACTGTAGTCGTGAGCCAGCACCACCCGGGATTTGACTCGGTCTCAGTGGATCACGAGGCGGGCGGCGTCATGGTAGCAGCCCACCTGCTCTCCGCGGGACACACAAGCTTCGCCTACTTCGGCAAGCCGGACGACGCCAAGCTCGCCGGACTCCGCAAAGAAGCGCTATCACACGGGGTTTCCTCGGACCATATAGCATGCGTCGAGGTTGACTATGATTCGGTCGAAACCGTAGACGTAGAGGCTGCTGCCAAAGAATTCTTCCACTCAGCGACAGGGCGCGCCACAACAGGCATCTTCGCACTCAATGACTTTGTCGCCCTGGCCGTTATCAACGCAGCAGCCGAGTGCGGGCGTAGCACGCCCGAGGACTTGGGCGTCGTCGGCTTTGACAACACGTACCTCGCCAGAATTCACCGGCCGGCGCTTACGTCGGTCGTGCAGCCCATACCGGAGATGGCCCATCAGGCGGTGGAGCTTCTGAAACGCCGTCTGAATGCTGCGGGACCCGGCTCGGAAAACTCCGTCGCAGAACCAAACGCTGTCTTGTTGCACCCCCGGGTGGTGGTTCGCAAGTCTTCATCAAGCCGGGCGGAGTCCGGCGAGTTATTGGAACAAGGTCTGTAAAAGGAGATAGAAGAGCGTGGCTAACCTGAAACCGTTTTCATCAGGTTCATCTCCATTCACGGGCAGGCCGGACGCACCCGCCGGCGGGGTGCGCAGTGCGACCGGCACAGCGAACGCTGGGCGTCTTCATTTCGGCCCCCTTGGCTACTGGATCAACGATCCCGCCGGCCTTGTCTACTGCGACGGTGTGTATCATCTCTTTTATCAGCTCAACCCCCACGGGCGTCACTGGGGAAACATGCACTGGGGTCATGCCGTGAGCCCCGACCTCCTCCGGTGGAATCACCGGCCTATCGCGATTCCGCCCCATCCGGAGCTCGGCATGGCGTTCACCGGGTCGGTAGTTGTAGACACCGACAACTCATCCGGGCTATTCCCCGGAGACACGAACGGTTTTGTTGCGTTCCTGACCACCGCAAAGGCCTCCACCGAACACCATCATCTTGTACAGACGCAGTCGATTGCTTACTCCCACGACCATGGAGAGACCTGGACTTGGCATCCGGCGAATCCAGTGATCCCCAACAACGGAGAACATGACTTTCGCGACCCCAAAGTCTTCCGTCACCGCGAAACCGGATACTGGATTGCAGCCATCTCCCGGGGCGGCTCAATAGTCTTCTACCGCTCGCGAGACCTTATCAGATGGCGTTTCACATCAGTTCATGAGCTCGACTACGTACCTGACGTCTGCGAATGCCCGGATTTACTCCGGTTCACCGAGGGGGGCTCCGGAGGCGAAAAGGATACGTGGGCTCTCATGTACGCTCTGGCCCACGACTCAGCAGGACACGGGGCAGGCGTCCGGTACGTGACCGGCTCCTTTGACGGGCGTCGATTCCACCGGGACATCTATCCGGAGCGTCGAGTGGATTACGGCCCAGACTTCTACGCAGCCCAGAGCTGGTATGGACGAGCACGGCCTCGCACTCACGTCATTGTCGCGTGGGCAAACAACCCGGCGTATGCCAAGTCACTTCCAGCACGTTGGCCGGAGCGAACCGGCCTCATGACCCTGCCCCGGCGTTTGACCCTTGTCCACGGCGAGGCCGGGCCACGGCTCCGTCAGACCCCTGTTACCGCGCCGCATCCCGGGAGCCCGCAGCGCCGTGTGTCGTCATACCGAGAGAACAGCGCCACGTGTTTTGACTGCCTCCGGGACCGGTTCCCCTTCCAGCTGCACGTAGGCACCCGCTCCGCTCCTCCCGAGGAGCTGGAAGTTCGGCTTCAGCTCCACCTTACGCCCGAGGACCGGCGGCACCCGGATCGCGGCACTTCCGACGCCAAATCCGCTGCTGCCGGCAAGACGGACATTCTCGTGTTCCGGTATCAACATGCCCAACGCTCGCTAACCGTCACACGGAGCGCGTCGCCGGCGCCTTCTCACGAGCCCGCGGCAGTCGCACCCCCCGGTGCCAGTGACGGATGCACCGCAGAGCCGGCATACACACAGGAAACTACCGGTGAAGCCGGCAGCCACAGCCCGATTCTCGAGCGCTTCTGGCGTACTGACCAAATCCGGATACCCCCGGAGACCTCACCGTTCCGATTCACATTGATCCTCGAGGAAGGGATTGCCGAGCTATTCCTGTATGACGGAACCACGGTCGCAACCTACCAATGGATCGCAGCGAGCGGCACCCTTCGGCTTACAGTAGACACACGTCACCTCCACGGGCCGCTAGATAACCCGGAGAACCATACGACCACAGAGAACCTCACCCTTCCGGCACTCGAAGTTGCCGGATGGACACTCTCCACGGAACCAATCAAACAAGCAGACGCAGAAACGGGCGCGTCGAAAGGAGGTGATACGTAGCGGAGCACCAGCAAGCCCGGCTGCGAAACATATGTTTCCCATGGGCTTGCAGAAATACCAAAGAGCGGGAAACGGCTTCCGCCATAGAGATCCGGAAGAAGCCGCCCCGCAAGACTCGCCGGGCGAGCCTGTCTGTCCGTTGGAGTTTACGAACAGGAGGCCCGGCTAGGCAAGCGCAGGCATTCGTGTCCTGCCTTTCCTGCAGAGGAGGAGTTATGAGACGCACTGTACGTACCATGGGTTGGGTATTGCTGCTCGCTTTCGTGGCGACACTGCCGCTTCTTGCCGCAGGTCAACAGGAAGAGGAAGTGCAACCCGTGGAAATCATGGGGCCGTTTGGGGGACCCGACGAGGTCCATTTCAACACCATTCTCGACGAGTTCATGGAAGAGACCGGGATCGAAGTCGTATATCAAGGTGATCCCGACTTCAACAGGCAGATCATGGTGCGCGTCGAAGCCGACAATCCGCCGGACATCGCGGCCATCCCTCAACCGGGATTCATGGAGACTCTGGCACGACGCGGAGCGCTGATTCCCCTTCCGGCCGAGCTCGAGGCACGCGTGGATGAGAACTACGGCACAGCCTGGAAAGAGTACGGCTCCTACAACGGCGAGCTCTACGGCATATTCCATCGCGTGAACACCAAGAGCACCGTCTGGTATCCCAAGCAGGAGTTTGAATCTCGTGGCTATTCGGAACCCGATACGTGGGACGAGATGATCGCCCTGATGGACCAGATGGTCGCCGACGGGATCACGCCGTGGGCCATCGGCATGGAAGCCGGCGCTGCAACCGGCTGGGTCGGCACCGACTGGGTCGAAGACATAATGCTGCGCGTGGCCGGGCCTGAAAAATACGACCAGTGGATCACCAACGAGCTTCCCTTCGATTCCCCGGAAGTACTCGAGGCGTTCCAGTACCTCGAACAGATCTGGCTCAATGAGGACTACGTCTACGGAGGTACCGACTATATCCGCGGAACCGATATCGGACCACCCGTCCGCTTGCTCTTCCGCGATCCGCCGGAAGCTATGCTCCATCGCCAAGGGAACTTCATCCTCAACGAAGTCCCGGACTGGGCCCTCGACAACATCGAGGAAGAGATCGGCTTCTTCGTATTCCCGGAGATCAAGCCGGAGCACGGCAAGCCCGTCTTTGGCGGCGGAGATCAGTTCGTAATGCTCGCCGATCGCCCGGAGGTCCGGGAAGTCATGGACTTCCTCGGCACCTTTGCCGGCGCACGCGCCTGGGCCGAGACGGGGACCGCGCTCTTCCCACACCATGACACCGACTACAACGCCTATCCCAATGAGGTAATGCGTGAGCTGGCACGGGCGGTAGTGGAAGGCGGCGACGATTTCCGCTTCGACGCCTCGGACATGATGCCCGGAGAAATCGGTGCCGGCGCCTTCTGGGAAGGTATGGTTGATTTCGTCGGGGGTGTTCCCTCCGACGTTGTCGTGCGAGAGATCCAGGCCAACTGGGACGGGTTGGATTAGGACTGCACCGGGACTTTGACCTACAGTTTGGTGGGAGAGAGCCTGGCTCCCTCCCACCATGCTCGCAAACATAGTCCGAACGGGGGCGTGCACACCAAAACGCCCTCCACATTGGGAAATCGAACGGTCGCAACATATAACCAAGGAGGTATTGCCGTGAGCGGACACGGGCATACCACATACCCAGCCGCGGAAAGTCCTTCACGGCTCCATGCATTGGGGAGAGCCTCTGTGGGCCTCCTGGTGCCAGTCGGGGTCTTTCTCGCGCTTTTTGCGGGTTTCCTCTGGCTGCGGGACACGCGGGCGTCACAACTCGTGGTTACCGTTGCCGCAATCATCTGGGGACTAGTGGGAATTGGCGCTCTCTACTGGTCGTTCAACTGGTTCGTCACCCGATTGCCGGTACACTGGCAGTCCAAAATCGAGCCGCTGATCTTTATCGGCCCGGCGATAGCGTTTGTGGCGTGGTACATGGCATTCCCAGCCGTTCGTACCGCGTACCTGAGCTTCCTGGGGCGCGACTCTGAAGTATTCGTGGGGCTTGCGAACTACCGCTTTGTCTTCCTCAGCCGCACCATGCGCATCGCGTTTCGCAACAACCTCCTGTGGCTCATCTTCGCCACCGGTGCATCAGTGTTCTTCGGCTTCTTGATCGCCTACGTAGCCGATCGAACGAAGTGGGAAAAGATCGGAAAGACTTTCGTGTTCTTGCCGATGGCTATTTCCATGGTGGGGGCCAGTGTCATCTGGCGATTCGTCTTCTCCATCGATCCCGACGTCGGCCTGCTAAACGCAATCGTCACGTCGCTCGGCGGGGAGTCACAGTCTTGGCTCTTTATGCAACCGGTGAACAACTTCTTCGTGATGGTCCCCTTCGTCTGGGCGCAGACCGGTTTCGCGATGATCGTGCTCTCGGCCGCAATCAAGGGAGTTCCGAAGGATCTTCTTGACCAGGCAAAGGTGGATGGTGCTACG